>CAXTFS010000103.1:0-10137 GCA_964243395.1 uncultured Acidobacteriaceae bacterium
CTCCTGCACCATCGGATGCTGTTCGGCGAGTTCTGCGGCGCTGCCAGCCGCGGCGGGTCGATTGGGTTTGGTCTTGCCGTTGGCAGCGGGAGCGCCGGGGAGAACCTTGACGTTCAGTTGCCCGGCGTTGTGGTCGCGAAGTATCGCTTTGAGGATGCGCTCGGCTTCGGCGTTGATCAAGACCGGAAGCATGGTCTTTGAAAGCGTGGTCTGGATCTCGAGCGTGCCCTCGCGCAACTGCCAAGTGGCGTCTTCGAGCTGCTCGGCGGCAGAGTTCTGGCCTTTGGTGGCAGACAGGGCAGCCACCACGGCAGCCTGCCATGCGGCTGTCTCGGCGTTTATGGACGCGGCGGATGGGGACGCGGCGCTGGTGAGTTGCGGGGTGTTGCGTTCCGCTGAGGGCGCGGACGCGGCGTTCGCTTCCGGGGGCGGAAGGACGGGAGTTGGTGGCGTTATGACGGTGGTTGCGATCCGGCCCACCTTAACCGACGGTGAGACTGTCGGTGAAGATGGAGCACCCTGGGTTGGTGGAGGGTCAGAGATAGGGGGTTGGGTGGGTGTTTGCAGGGTTGAGGCTGCGCTTGTGGCTGGACCCACCTTACCCGACGGTGAGACTGTCGGCGAAGATGGGGCACCCGGGGTTGGTGCCGTGGCGGGTCGTATGGGAACGGGCTTGGCTGGTGGGTTCAGGCCCAGTTGGCCGAGCAGCTCCTCGACTGGAATCAGGCGTTGCACGTGCACAAGCTTCAGCAAGCCGAGCTCAAGGTGAAGCCGCTGTTCCTGCCGATAGCCAAGGTCGTCAAAGGTGCGCAGAACGATGGCAAGGAAGCGTGAGAGCTCCTCTTCACTGAAGTTTTGCGCAGAGCGGGCGGCACGGCGGCGTTCCTCGACGGAGATCTGCAACAGCTCGGCGGGAAGGCCCGTGGCCTCGGCATCTGCGCTCAGGTTCGTAATCTTCGCAACGATGCAATTGCGGAGAAAACGTACGAACTGCTTGGCGATCCCTTGCGGGCCGTTGCCGGCATCGAGCAGGCGGCCGACCACACTGAGCACGGCAGCTGAATCGTTCGCGTGAACCGCCGCGAGGACCTCCTCGAAGACCACGTTGGAGACGGCGCCCATGAGCTCGCGCACCTCCGTGAGCTCGATGTGGGCGCGGCCGTTGTCCTGCGGGGCGGAGGCGATGGCCTGGTCCATGATGGAGAGCGCATCGCGCATGGAGCCGTCGCCGGCTTCGGCGAGCAGGCCCAGCGTGGCATCGTCGACGTCGATGGCCTCATCGGTGGAGATCTTGCGCAGCTGGCCGACGATGTCGTCGAGCTTTACGGCGTGAAAGCTGAAGTGCTGGCAGCGCGAGCGAATGGTCTGCGGGATGTCCTCGGGCTGCGTGGTCGCCATCATGAAGACGATGTGCTCGGGTGGCTCTTCGAGGGTTTTGAGCAGGGCGTTGAATGCGGCGTCGGTGATCTGGTGCGCTTCGTCGAGCAGGATGATCTTGAAGCGGTCGCGTGCCGGGCGGTAGCGCGCCGCATCGCGCAGCTCGCGGATTTCATCAATGCCGCGGTTGGTCGCGGCGTCGATCTCGAGCATGTCGACGGAGTTGCCGGCGCGGATCTCTGTGCAGGAGTTGCAGATCAGGCAGGGCTCCGGGGTGGGGCGGAGCTCGGAGCCGATCGCGTTCTGACAATTCAGCGCACTGGCCAGAATGCGGGCAATGGTGGTCTTCCCGATGCCGCGGTGGCCTGAAAAAATGTAGCCGTGTGCGATGCGATCCTGCGCCAGTGCGTTGAGCAGGGTACGCGTGACGTGGTCCTGCCCGATGACGTCAGAAAAACGCAGTGGGCGGTACTTGCGGGCTAGAACCTGGTAGGCCATCGGGCTGGGTGCAGGGCTTGTCGCCCACGTTCATTGTAGCGTCCACCCCGCGGGCCGATCCCGCACACGCGCTGTCAGGAACTCGCCGGTCAGTGCGAGAAATACCGCTTACCCTGTCTGTTTTCATTGACAGGAAGGAGCGGGGAGGCTAGGTTGGGCCTCTGTTCACAACCCTTACCTGGTTCCGCGGGAGATCGTTTGCGAGAGACGTATGGTGTAGCCCGAAGACGTGGGAGGGATCGCTCCTATTGTTGGAAGGCTGCGGGGTACTGCCTTGCGTGTGCCTTGGCTCTGGGCGGGTGCAGGACGTCTGACGACGCCAAGGCGACCGCGCACGCGATGGCGGAAACCGCGAAAGGGCTTGCGGATTACTACACCGCGGTCGATACCCTGCTGGCGAGGACCGACAGCGTGTATCTGCTGAACGACGCGCTGTACCACAAGCCCTATACACCGGGGAACCGCGAGTTGCTGAAGCGCAATCGGGCCGAGGTGGCGACGCGTGCCGTCCTGGCGACCGATCTGGCAGAGGTAGCCACGGAGCTGTCCGCGCTGAGCGGATCCACGGCGCCCGCCGACGTGCAAACAGCGGCAACAAAGCTGGCAACAGACTCCATGACGCTGGCGAATACCACCATGTCCACTTCTGCGCAGGGAGCCTTCGGCAAGGCCGTGGGGATCCTCGTCGCAGCTGTGCAGGAGGGCAAGGAACGCGAGGCCGCCCGGGCCATGGATGGCGTGGCGCAGGGGCTGGTGGACCTGTTCGTCAAGGAAGAACCAGTCTGGCGCTCCATCGAAGAGGTATACAGCAGCGTTGGAGGCACGCTGGCCGGCAACCTTGCCGATGACGGCACCATCGACAACGCGGCGCTGCTGCGGCCAGCTCTCCAGCCATTCGGTTTGGAGCCCGGTCTGCCCCCGGCGCAGCTGAGGACAGAGTTAATCCCGGTAGCCAAGGAACAGATCCGGGCACACCAGGCGAGTGCCGACGCGGATTTCGCCAGCGCAACGGCTGCGATGGAGCTTTCGTTGAAAGAGATGGAACGGCGGGTGCACCTGCTGGGGGAGGACCGGCCGGTACCGTTCCGGGACGCTCCGCTGACCCTGGCGGACGTAAAGCGCTGGGTGGCTCAGGTCAACGCTCACTAGGACGGGCACGCTCACCAGGAAAGGAACAGTCGCATGGCCAACGCGCTCCAGGAGGTCCAGAACACCTTTCTCGATCTCGACAGGAACTACAGCATGCTGCGCCTGGCGTGCAAAGACGACGGGGAGCGCCAGGATCTGATGGATCGCTACGCGAGTACGCAGACCCACTACCAAGAGTGCGTGGACGAGACCCTCTCGGACGACGGCACAACCGTAAAGGCGCTGTGCGCAAAGCTGGTGGCAGTCAATGGGCAGATCAAACTGGCGGTGACCATCATGGGCGACATGGCGAAGGTAATCGCGACGATCGATCAGGCCCTGGTCCTGGGAACGAAATTGATTGCCGCAGCCGGGCTGTGATGTCGAGCTGAAAGCGTTGCTGGAGCCCGGCGATCAGCCGGCCGTTTTGCGCGTGCGCTTCTTTGCCATAAGCCCCGCACGCCGGGCCAGTTCGGCTTCGGAGTACATGGTGCCGCGGCAGTTCTTTGCACCGCAGTAGCACGGAGCCTCGTCGGCCAGGTCGGAATCGTAGAGATGGTAGTTGTAGACGAGTTCCTCGCCGGCGGCGATGTCGCGTAGCGAGTGGATAAAGATCCGTTCGTCGCGCTCCTCGCTCTCGCAGTTGGCTGCGCAGGAGTGATTGATGAACATAGCCGTACCGAAGCCGTCGATCACGTCGCCATCCTCGCCGAAACCGAAGAGGTAGGTGACGTGGCGGTCCGCGTAGCGCTCGTCGGCTACAGTTTTGGGGATGCGGGGACCGTTGTACTCCGCGATCACCGTGCCCTTCGGAATGACATCCAGGGTGTAGCAGCCGGCAGCGTGGATGGACGAGGATTGGATAATGAGCCGCGGTGGATGGCGGCTGGCCTTCGCGGCGGATCGGGAACGCGGCATGGGCGGGAGTATAGCAGTGGTGACTTCCGCTGCTGCTGCCGGGACGGAAGCATCCCTCGCAGGCAGCAGGGCTTTTTGTCCTGTTTTGCCGTCTAATGGAACGATGAGGACGTTCGTCGGAAGGTTTAAGGGTGCAGTGTTGCTGGCCATAGTGGCCCTGGGCGGAACGGCCCTGACTGCCCTTCGTGCGCAACAGACGCCAGCGTGCCCAACGGTGAAAGACGCACAGGGGAACTCCGTGCCGGATCCGCGTTGCGCGGCGCAGCCACCAGCGCAAAGCCCGGCGGCGACGCCAGCCGCAAGCCCGGCGGCGACGCCAGCCGCAAGCCCAGCGGCGACACCGGCCGCAAGCCCGGCGCAGCGCTTCCCGTTTCCCGGGGAAGCCCCGGCATCCACGACGCCCGTACCGAACGCCCCCAGTGTGACCGGCCAGGGTGCCCCCGATGCGACAACGCCGGGCACCTCCCCTGCGGCGCCGGCGAGCAAGCGCTTCCCGTTCCCGGGGGAGACCGACAGCGGGGATGGGGCGACGGACAGCTCGCAGCCCGCGGCACCGTCCGCTCCGAAGTCGACCGGCCCACCGCTGCAGGATGCGGGGAGTTCGGGCTCGTCGAGCAGCAGCTCCTCGTCCACCCCAGAGGACGGCTCGAGTTCGAGCTCTTCTTCCTCGTCGCGAAGTGCGGGGGACTCAGCTGCCGACGCGGCTGATGCCAATGACCCTGCAGCGGTGCCGCGCAAGAGCCGGCACAAGCTCCCGCCGGTCCCGCGGCAGAGCCCATCGGAGCGCGAGCAGGAAGATGTGCAGGTAGCGGGCTTTTACCAGAACGACGGCAACTTCAAGGGTGCGTACGAACGCGCGGCCGAAGCGGTCACCCTGGATGCGGATGATGCCGGGGCGCACCTGGCGCTGGCCGAATCGGCACGCAAGCTTGGCAAGCTGGATCAGGCGTTGAAGGAGTACAAACGCTGCCTGGAGCTGGATCCGGTGCCAAAGGAGCGTAAGGCAGCAGAGAAGTCGCTGAAGGAGATGACCGGCGGAGGGTAGGCGCTAAGTCGTCCGTCATTTCGCCGGGCTAGCCTGGTCTGCCAGGGTAGGGTCGCTTCAGGAAGGCCGGTGTTTCAGCTGGCAGGGCGCGTGCGCGGGGTTTCTTCGCGGGAGTCTTTTTTGCGGGAGCCTTTCTCGCAGCTGACTTCTTGCTCGCGGCCTTCTTGGCGGTTTGTTTTCGCGGTTTGCTGGGCTGTTCCTCGCCAGCCTCAAGGACTTTCGCTAGCTCCGGCAGGTTCGGTTCCGCGTCAAGCTGCTCTTCGATGTGCAGGTACTTGCGCAGGTAGCGAAGTGGCTCTTCGGCCAGGGCCATCTGTCGCAGGTGGTAGCGCCACACATCGCGCCGGGCGGAGCGGCGAATGAAGGGTTTGCGCGTGACGGTACGGCGTGAACCATCCGGCATCTGGCGCTCGAAGCGGGTGGCCGGGATTTCGAAGGTAATGTCTGTTCCGGTCTTCCAGAAGCTGCTGGCAAACTCATGCGCAAAGAGCAGGGCGTAGTAGCGGCGCTGCGTGTCGAGCAGGCGAATGCTGGCGTCGCTGCTGATCCACGGCAGGCCAAGCCGACCGGTGTACCAGCGCCGCAACTCGAAGCCGTTGGATCGAGCCCGGGCGACAGCGAGTTGTAGCAGTTGGAGACGCGTCATGGAACTTCCGCGGGTGTGACGGATCAGGGTTCGAAGGTGGTTTCACGACGGATGCGGTCTCGCATGGAGTCCGGCATGGCGTCCTGTATCGCGGCCGGGCCACCTGCCGTGTTGAGATGCAGCGCGCGCTGGCGGCCGTGCCACAGGCGCACCAGCACCACCACGCCGAGAATACCTAGCCCGAGGACGACGAAGGGCACAATCCAGGCGACGCGATCGAAGCCGTCGCGCATGGGCGACGCCAGAACGATTGGGCCGTATTTATCGGCAAACCAGCCGAGGATGCTCTTGTCCGTACCACCCGCGTCCACTTTTACGTGCAGGTCGGCAATAATGCCGGGCGAATCCGGACAGCCCATGTGGTTGCATTCAAGCAGGATCTCAGTGCAGCTGCAGGTGCACATCAGCTGGTGGCCGAGCGAATTGAATCGCGTGGCCGGCGTACCCGCACCCATCATGGTGATGGCAGCCAGGCAAACAACGACGATCTGGAGAAGACGCTTAGGCATGACCGGGCTTCGTGCGCTGCGCGAGTTGCGGCGCGGCTAAATGAGGTGAGGCCAGCTGCGGTGTTGCAGGAGACCAGCCGCCGAAGGCCGGCATGGGTGGACCGGCGTTGACCGGGGCGGTGCTGCGCTGCGCGGCAGGCGTTAACGAGGGCGCCAGCGCAATGGCGGTCCCGAGGATCACGATGCCAACACCGATCCAGATCCAGTTCACCAACGGGTTGATGATGATCTTGATGGTGGGCTTGTCTGTCTGCTGATCGCGGCCCATGAAGACGACGTAGAGATCGCGGGCAAGCGAGGAATGGATGGCAACAACGGTCGAAGCCTGGGCATGATCGGTGTCCGGAAAATAGACGCGGCGCTCGGGAGCGAGCTGCGTGATTTTCTTGGAGCCTTTGTAGAGGTCCAGGAGCGCGTAATCGGTGTCGTAGTTCGCCTTTGAGTCCTGCGAGTAGCTCTGGCAGACCAGCTTCCAGGAGCCAATCTGGAGCGAATCGCCAAAGCCCATCTGCATCTCGCGCGACTGATTAAAGGCCGCGCCCGCCAAGCCGATAAACATCACGACGATGCCGAAGTGGATAAGGTAGCCACCATAACGGCGGGTGTTACGTCGGGTAAGAAGGACGCCGGAGCTGAGGAGATTCCGCCCGGTCTGGGTACGGACGACATTGGCGCCGCGGAGGAACTCGGCGGCGATGGCAACGAGCACACCCACGCTAAGGGAGAAGCAAACCAGCGCGTAGATCGAGGAGGTTGGATCGTCCTCACGCCACGGCCGCACGCCGGTCAGCATCAGGATGCCGGCGGTCAGCAGGATTGCCGAGCAGGGCAGGATGAAGTTGCGACGCAGTGCACGCAGGGAGGTCGAACGCCAGGCGAGCAGCGGACCCACGCCGGTAAGCAGAATCAGGCCAAGGCCGATGGGCACCATCACGCGGTTGTAGAACGGCGGCCCAACCGTGGCCTTTGAGCCCTGGACGTACTCGGACAGGATGGGAAAGAACGTGCCCCACAGCACGGTAAAGCAGGAGGCGAGCAGGATCAGGTTGTTGAACAGAAAGCTGGATTCGCGGGAGACGAGTGACTCGAGGTGGTTCTCGGAGCGGAGGTGGTCCTTCTGCCGGAAAAAGGTGAACAGGCAGACGCAGAAGACAAGGACGAGAAAGATTGCGAACCAGGTGCCGATAGAACTCTGGGCGAAGGCGTGCACGGAGCTGACCAGGCCGGAACGGGTAAGCCATGTCCCAACGATGGTGAGGATAAAGGTTGTAAAGATCAGCCAGACGTTCCAAATCTTCATCATGCCGCGCTTCTCCTGCATCATGACCGAGTGCAGAAAGGCCGTGGCGGCGAGCCAGGGCAGAAGGCTCGCGTTTTCAACCGGGTCCCACGCCCAGTAGCCGCCCCAGCCCAGCACCGCGTAGGCCCAGTGCATGCCGAGGACGATGCCGCAGGTAAGAAACAGCCAGGTCACCATGGTCCAGCGGCGGGTGATGTGGATCCACTTTTCACCCGGGTAGCGCATCATCAGGGCGCCGAGCGCAAAGGCGAACGGGACGGAGAAGCCCACGTAGCCGAGATAGAGCATCGGCGGATGGATGACCATCTCCGGGTACTGCAACAGGGGATTGAGGCCGAAGCCGTCTCCCGGCGCAACGCCGCCCGGAACGATGGCAAACGGGGGCGCTGCAAAGACCAGCAGCGCCAGAAAGAAGACCTGGATGGCTGAAAGGATCGTCGAAGCGTAGGCCGACAGCGTCACATCGACTTTGTGGCGCAGACGCAGAACGAAGCCGTAAGCCGAAAGCAGCCACGCCCAAAGCAGCAGCGAACCCTCCTGCCCTGACCAGAGCGCGGAGAACTTGTACATGGGGTACAGTGCGCGGTTGGCGTGGTGCAGGATGTAATCGACCGAGAAGTCGTTTGTGAACGCGGCCCAAATCAGGGCGAAGGCGGCGCAGGAAAGGACGAAGAAGCTGGCCAGGCCCGCGCGGCGCGAGGTTTCGCGCAGACGCTCAGGGGCTACGGCGAGCTGACGGCCGCCGGCAATCGCCCAAAGGCTGAAGCTGCCCGCAAACAGGGTGTAAACCGTGAGCGCCAGGGCAAGAAGCAGTGAGAAGCTGCCGAACGAGGGCATTGGATGCAGCATGCGCGGGGAGGTTCCTCACCCACGATTCTCGCAGAGAACAGGGGGCGGTGCCTCCATCAGAAGGTGGAACTTACCGCACGGAGGCGCGGGAGGCGCCCTTCCGCTACCAGACGATGAACACTGGCGAGCAAATCGTCTGGGAGCAGGGGCTTTAGGCGAAAGTTCACCCCCAGATCGGTGTACTCGTCCTCGGCCTCAACCAGGCCGCTGATCACCAGCACCGGGACATCCGGATCGAAGTCGCGCACTGCCCGCACAAACTCCGCCCCCGTCATGCCAGGCATGATGTGGTCGGTAATGATGAGGTCGATCGGGCTCGGAAACTCCCGATTGCGATATTGCTCCAACGCGCGCTCAGGACTCAGCACCGCGATTACGAAAAATCCGGCTCGCTTCAGAATGGTTTGCCGAGTGGCGGCTTGGACTGCATTGTCGTCAATTAGCAGGATCGTTGCTGGCATGCGTTCCGTTGTGTCCCGTGTGCAAAGAATTGAGCGGCGAGGCTCGAATCACCAGTTAGCGTCGTGAGATGCAACCGAAGGGGACAAGGGTGCTTTCAATTTGCCTAAGTGCCTACCCTGATTTGCCCGAAGCAGATACTGCAAGGAGGAGCGACAAAGCGTCTCAGCGCGGCCGCCTGTGTACGCAGGACCGAACCGACGCTGAGATAATGCCTTATATGAAGCGGCGCGTAATCCGCCACTACGAGTTTCTGCGGAAGATCGGCTCGGGCGGCAGTGGCGTGGTGTTTTTAGCAAACGACACGTTGCTGCAACGGCCGGTTGTTTTGAAGCTGCTGAAACGTGGTGCGCAAACGATGGCGCAGATGCGCGTGACGCAGCTGCGGGAGGCGCGCCTGGCCTCGGCGATCGATCACCCCAATGTCTGCGCGATCTACGAGGTAGGCGAGGAGGAAGACGAAGCCTACATCGTGATGCAGTACATCCCCGGCAAGAGCCTGGACAAGGTCATCGCGGAGGGTCCTGCCAGTGTGCAGCTCGTGCTTTCAAGTGGAACGCAGATCGCCGACGGTCTGCAGGCCGCGCACAATCTGGGAATCTTCCATCGTGACCTGAAGCCCGCCAACGTGATGCTGACCGACGGCGGTCTGATCAAGATTCTGGACTTCGGTCTGGCGCGGCAGCTGAAGCGGGAACACCTCGATTTCGATCCGTCGTTAACGGAGCAGCAGGTCTCGCCGGCGCTGCCCGATGCAACCTACACCGCGCGCGGCGGCACGATCGCCTACATGGCGCCGGAGCAGTTTGTGACCGGGCAGAGCAGCGTCCGCAGCGATATCTTTGCGCTCGGCCTGTTGCTGTACGAGATGGTCAGCGGCCGCCATCCGTTCCACAAGCCGGATGGGCAGGAGGTCCAGAGCATCCGGGCCATCCAGTTCGCCGAGCCGCCCAAGCTGCGCGACATTGTGCCGGATATCCCGGCAGAGTTAGAGAGCGTGATCCGGCGTTGCCTGGAGAAGCAGCCCTCCGAACGGTACGCCAGCGCAGCCGATGTACGCGAGGGGTTGAAAACGATTCTGCGCTCGCTGCACCTGGACGTCGGTGTGATGCCAGGCGAAAGTGCGACCTTTATGGCCGCGCAGCAGCGCCTGGACCTGCAGACCCCGGAGGAAGAAAAGCGGACAACGGGCATCCTGTCCATGCTGGCCGAGCGTTTTCGTGATGCAAGCGTCAGTGAGACGCCGCAGCGCACCACGATTGTCGTGTTGCCGTTCTCAAATCTGGGCAAAACCGACGCGACGCCGTTCTATGGAGCGGCCCTGGCGGATGCGCTGGGAGCGCGCCTGGCAAAGGTGCCATCCCTGGTGGTGCGGCCTTCGAGCTCGCTGATGAATGTCAGCGCCAAG
>CAXTFS010000104.1:0-10127 GCA_964243395.1 uncultured Acidobacteriaceae bacterium
CCCCCCCCTCGCCTGCGCCCCCGGGTTTTGGCCGGGCCAAACGGGGAAAAGGGCCAAAGAACTGATCATGCCCGCTCACGCCGGCCGACGGAACAAACGACCGCATCGAGAATGAATCTACCATTGCGTCATAGAGCGCCTGATCAGAGAACGCCTGCTCCGCTCGAACCTTTCCCTCGCCACAGACCGGTTGCGGCGGCAGAGAGCGACTCGTACCCACATTCACGGCTAGACTCTTCGTCACAGGGTCGATACACATCAGATCGGCACGCGCCTCCTCGAGAAAAGTCTCCGCATAGACTGCCCCCGAAAAGTGCACATGAAGATCAGCGCCCTTAGGCATGCGCACCAACAGCGCTCGCAGCGCAAGAGGATTATTCGCGGCCGCCGCAAACGCTCTCGCAGCCTTCGCCTCCCTCGCCGAGGGGGCCGCCATCTGCGCGCACAGGCACCCCGGCATCGTAAGCAGTAGCAGAGCCGTACCACAAGCGCGCATCACCAAGTCCTCGATCGAGAGTTTGGTTCGAGCATAGCGCGAGCGCAGCCATGGTTGGCGAAGCCCGCGACCATTGCTATACTCGGGAACAGCACTTGCGCTGCGGCTCCTCCTCCACGGGCACAACTTGGCCTTCTAAATTGGAACGGTGGAACGTAGCGTTAAATGATGCCCCGGGTCTCGCTTGGCAGCTCCCGGCAGGTAGCTCGCTCTCTGCCAAGGCCAGATAGCTCAGTGGTAGAGCGCGGCCCTGAAAAGGCCGGCGTCGGCGGTTCGATCCCGTCTCTGGCCACCATCTTTTTAATAGTTCAAACTCATCGTAAAAAGTCGCTCCGCTTCTCAACCGATAAACCTGAGAGGCGGGGGCTTGTTACGATCCAGACCATTTCCCTTCCATGAGAATGCCGGTCCGAATCCTTAACCTGCCTGCGATACACCATCGTGTATCCGCCGAAAGACTTCCTGAGCGAGATGTTTGGAGAACCGTGGATGTATTCGACGAAGTTGGGGCGATGTTCTCGCTGTCGTCCAGCAGCTTTTGGAAGGTGTACGCGCTGGTGTTGTAGAGCGGCTGCTTACGCTTGCGATCGACCACCTTGGTGAGCAACTTGGGGAAGGCGTTGGGTGACGTCTTCGCCGCCTTGAGCTGTTTGTTGGCGGCAAGGACGGCGTCCTTGGTCGGTTCCAGCACGCAGTTCAGACGGCGCAAAACGATCATCGGCAACATGACGAGCCTGTATTGCGGGAGGACGGTAGGGGCCGCGCAGACGACTCGCAATCCCCCAGATCTTACCGGCAAGTTCCTTTGTGCCGTTCGTTGAGCAAAGTGACTCCATAGTAAGCGAGTTTGCCAGGGTGCGCATCCCGTAGGGATTTGTGGCTTGACTGTCGCTCCACCGGCTCAAGGGAACATGCTCTAGAATCGCTCCATGTCGACGCTGCTTGCGCACCTGGGCGATCATGACCCACAGTTGCTTGAGGACCACCTGCGCGGCGTCGCCGAGAGCACGCGGAAGGCGGCGGAAAAACTCGGGCTGCCGCTGGCTGGTGAACTGCTTGGTTTGCTGCACGATCTGGGCAAGGCCAGCCACGAGTTTCAGGACTACCTGCGCAGCTTCGATCCGGTGTCGGGGCTGAAGCCGCGCGACGATCTGCGCGGCAAGGTCGACCACTCGACCGCGGGCGCGCAGCGTGTGTGGCAGGACCTGACGGCGGCGGCGGACCAGGCGCCGCTGCGCAGGTGTATGGCGCGGGTACTGGCGCTGTGCATCGTGTCGCACCATGGCGGCATAATCGACTGCCTGAAGCCGGCGGGAGAGGACGGCCTGCACGCGCGCCTGGCCAAGGCCGAGCCCAGGGCGCACGGTGCGGAGGCCTGGGAGCGTGTTCCGCCAAGAGTGCGCGAACGGAGCGGCGAGCTGATGCAGGACCCGGAGCTGCTCGCTCAGTTTCTTGCCGTGATGACGCGCCTGCGCGACAAGAAACGCAACCACGGCAATGCGGAGGTGCAGCTTGGCCTGTTCGTGCGCCTGCTGTTCAGCTGCCTGATCGACGCGGACCGGACCGATACCGCGGACTACGAGAACCGGGCAGCGGCGCGGCATCGCCAGCGGCAGGTCTACACCCCGTGGGAGACGCTGCTGGCGCGGCTCGAAGGCGGCGTGGCGGCGCTGTGGTCTGAAAGCAGGGTCAACGAGGTGCGTCGCCGCATCTCCGACGAGTGCTTCACCGCCGCTGCGCGCGCCCCCGGCACCTACACCCTGACCGTACCGACCGGCGGCGGTAAGACGCTGGCCGCGCTGCGTTTTGCCATGGAGCATGCCCGGCTGCACGGGATGGACCGGGTCGTCTTCATCAGCCCGTATACGTCCATCGTGGACCAGAACGCGGCCGTGGCGCGGAGGTATCTGGAGCCTGAGGGCACGGCCTACGCGACGGTGGTGCTGGAGCACCACAGCAACCTGGCACGGGACCGCGACGCCAGGCCGGAGTCGGCAAAGGCCGGATACGCGGAACCTGACATTGATGGCTGGCGGCGGCGCGTGCTGGCGGAGAACTGGGACGCGCCCGTCGTCTTTACCACTATGGCGCAGGTGCTGGAGGCGCTGTTTGGCACGGGAACCACGGCGGTGCGGCGGCTGCAGGCGCTGGCGCGCGCAGTGCTGGTGTTCGACGAAGTGCAGACACTGCCGGTCAAGATGGTGCATCTGTTCAACAACAGCATCAACCTGCTTACGGCGCAGTGTGGGTCGACGGTGCTGCTGTGCACGGCGACGCAGCCTCTGCTGCAGGAGGTCGACGCCCGGCTTGGCGCGGCCGCACTGGCGCCAGAAGCCGAGCTGATCGGGAATGTGGAGGCGCTCTTCGCAGACCTGCACCGCTATACGGTGCTCGACCATACGGACGAGCCCGGCGGCTGGACGCGCGAACGGGTCGCGGCGCTGGTTGCGGACGAAGCCTTGGCGCATGGAGGGTGCCTGGCGGTGGTCAACACGAAGCGTGATGCGCTCGAGGTCTTTGAGCTTTGCCGCGGGCAGTTGGCATCGGCCGGGGCGCTGGCGGTGCATCTCAGCACCGGCATGTGCCCGGTGCACCGGGCGGAGGCGCTCGACCGGTTGAAGCGCGCGCTGGTGGACCCGGACCGAGGCTCGCAGCCGGTGGTCTGCGTGAGTACGCAGCTGATCGAAGCCGGCGTGGACATCGACTTTCCCTGCGTGGTGCGAGACCTGGCGGGGCTGGACTCCATCGCGCAGGCCGCGGGCCGCTGCAATCGGAACGGCAGCCGGCCGCAGCCGGGCCGCGTCCACATCGTCGAACTGCCGGAGCCGAGCGACAAGCTGGAGGACATCCGCAAGGGCCGCCAGGTGGCACGCGAGCAACTTGGGCAATGGCGAAAGGCGCATCCGGGCGAGGCCTTTCCGTTGGATCGTCCGGAGCAGATGAAGCGCTACTATGAGTCTTCCTTCTTTCGCCGCAAAAACGAGATGGTTTTCCCCCTGACGTTGAAGGTGGAAGGGCGGGAGACGAGCCTGCTCGAGATGTTGGGCGGCAACGGGATGGCGCTCGACGCCGCGCAACGCAACGCTCCACCCGGCCGCGAGTACCTCCTGCAGAGCTTCCATACGGCGAGCGAGAACTTCGAGTTGATTCAGCCGACCCAGGGCATCGTTGTCCCGTTTCGGGACGCTGGAAAAGAAGTCGTCAATAACTTGAATTCCGCCTATGACCTTCAGGTAGAGTGGCAATTACTACGAAGAGCACAGTCGTACACCGTGAACGTCTTTGAGTCGCAGCTGCGGATTCTGCTGGCCAAGGGTGCGGCGTACCCGGTGGAAAGCGGCACGGGCGTGTATTGCCTGCGGCCGGAGTTTTACGACGACGACTTTGGCCTGCGTACGGAGGCCGGGTTGATGGAGGCACAGTTTGGTTGACGCCCGGAGCACGCCGCGCAACTCGCTCGACTTTACCGTTTGGGGCCGGTACGCCATGTTCAGCGACCCGCTGACCCGCGTGGGCGGCGAGAAATGCAGCTACCACCTGCCGACGTACGAGGCGCTGAAGGGCATCTGCAAGAGTATCTACTGGAAGCCGACGCTGATCTGGTACGTGGACAGCGTGCGGCTGATGCGGCGCATCCGCACGCAGACGCGCGGAATGAAGCCGCTCGACTACGTGAGCGGTGGCAATACGCTTGCCATCTACACGTACCTGACCGGGGACGCGCGCTCCCCGACGCCGGTAGACCTGACCGACGGCCCCGGCGTCGAGTACCAGGTGCGCGCGCACTTCGAGTGGAACCTGCACCACCCGGCGCTGGCCGCGGACCGCGTTGAAGGCAAGCACTTCAGCATCGCGCAGCGAAGCCTGGAACGCGGGGGCCGGCAGGACATCTTTCTGGGGACGCGCGACTGCCAGGGCTATGTCGCGCCGTGTCGCTTCGGTGAAGGCGCAAGCGAGTACGACCGCGACGGTGAGCTCGACTACGCGCTGATGTTTCACAGCTTCGACTACCCGGACGAGACGGGACGGGGGCGGTTGGGCGCCAACTTTTGGCGGCCGCGCCTGGCCAACGGCGTGCTGGTCTTCCCTCGGCCGGATGACAGCTCCGGGCAGATCGTCCGCAAGGACATCCGCGCGATGACGCCAAAGCGCTTCGGCGCGGGCCAGTCCGGCCCGGTGCAGGAGGTCGCGGTCGAGTACGAATTGTTGGAAGGCGCCACCGGAGCCATGCCCGCGGACCTGGGCGGCTTTGCGGAAGCCGGCCAGACAGGAGCGGACGCATGAGCTGGCTGCAACGGCTGACCGAGACCTACGACACCTGCTTCGGGCAGCCGCAGTTCAACGCCGCCCCGCTTACGCCGATCGACCACGTCGAGCAGCAGGCGCATATCGAGATCGCGCTCGACGAGGCGGGCAATTTCCTGCGTGCGGCCGTCGTCAACAAGGAGCCTACGCTGATCCCAGCGACGGAGAAGTCTGCCGGACGTACCTCCGGTGCGGTAGCGCACCCGCTGTGCGACAAGCTGCGCTACGTGGCGGCGGACTTCGGCTCGTCCGACTACGCGTTGTATCTTCAGCAGCTGACGGCCTGGGCGCAGGCCACAGGCAACCCGGCGCTCCAGGCGATCCTTGCGTACGTAGAACGCGGTACCACCGTCGCGGACCTGGTCCACGCCCAGGTGCTGACGCGCACCAGCAGCGGCGAGTTGGAGACGGAGTGGAAGACCGGCACTTCGCCGCTGGCGAAGCTGTTGACGGCGGACCCCAAGACCAAGCGGCGGAACCAGGGCAATGCGCTGATTCGCTGGAGGGTGGAGCTGCCCGGCGGGCGAGAGAGCGGCGTCTGGAAAGACGCGCGGCTGCAGGCGGAGTGGGCTGTCTTCAACGCGACGCTGCCTTCCACGCTTGCCTTCTGCTATAGCTCCGGGAACGTGCAACCGCTAGCGGCGAACCATCCCAAGCGGTTGCGGCACGGCGGCGATGGAGCCAAGCTGATCAGCTCGAACGATGAAGCAGGCTACACCTTTCGCGGCAGATTTGGTGAAGCTTCAGAGGCGTACGGGCTGAGCTCCGCCGCAACCCAGAAAGCGCATAACGCATTACGCTGGCTGATCGCGCGGCAAGGCAGCCGGAACGCCGACCAGGTGGTGGTGGCGTGGGCCGTGAGCGGTGCCAAGATGCCGCCCGTCGTCAGCGACACCCTGGATTTCGCGGCGGAGAGCGCAGGCGAAGAGCCCGAACCGGTGGCCTACGCGGGCGACGCCGGACAGGAGTATGCTCACCGGCTGACGAAGGCCGTGCGCGGCTATCAGGCGAGGTTCGACGACCACGATCAGATCGTAATTATGATGCTGGACTCGGCCACACCCGGCCGCATGGCGATCCTGTATTACCGCGAGCTTACCGGTTCAGAGTTGCTTACTCGGCTGGAGCGCTGGCACCGCAGGCTGGCCTGGCCGCAGAACTTTGGCAAGGAGCGCCACTTCATCGGCGCGCCGGCTCCGCGCGATATCGCCGAAGCTGCCTACGGACGCCGCGTGGACGACAAGCTGCGCAAGGCGACCGTGGAGCGGCTGCTGCCGTGCATCATCGACGGCTGCCCGCTGCCGCGTGACCTGATGCTGGCGGCCGTGGCCCGCGCTACGAACCGCATCGCGATGGAGCGCTGGGAGTTTGAACGCGTGCTGGGCATCGCCTGTTCGCTGGTGCGCGCGGTCCATTTCAAGGAGAACGACACGATGAGCCTGGATGAAACGCGCCACACGCGCGAGTACCTATATGGCCGGCTGCTGGCCATCGCGGACAACCTGGAAGAGCTCGCCCTGTTTGTCGCGCGGGAGAACCGGGAGACCAACGCCGCGCGCCTGACGCAGCGTTTTGCGGATCATCCGTTTACCACCTGGCGCACGCTCGAGCTGCAGTTGAAGCCCTACGTCTCGCGCCTGCGCGGCAGCCGGGCAGGCGCACTGCAGATACGCGAGCGCCTGCTGGATGAGGTGATGAGCCGCTTTCCTGTGGTCGATGGCGAAAGCAGCTTTACCGACAACCGGCGTCTGTCCGGCGAGTTTCTGCTTGGCTTCCACAGCCAACGGGAGGCGCTGCGGGCGAAGAAGCCCGGACCCATTTCGGCCGAGGCCGGCCAGACTGAACTAATGGAAGCTGAAGGAGATACCGAGTGAGCAGCCTGTCCAGCAAGATCGACTTTGCCGTCATCCTGAGCGTAACGAATGCCAACCCGAACGGCGATCCGCTGAACGGCAACCGTCCCCGCACCGACTACAACGGGCTCGGCGAGATTACCGACGTGTGCCTGAAGCGCAAGATGCGCGACCGCCTGATGGAAGCCGGGCAGAACATCTTTGTTCAGTCCGACGACCGCAAGCTGGATGACGCGACCAGCCTGAGCGATCGCGCCACCAAGGCGCTCAAGGAAGTCTTCGGCACGCAGAAGATGGCTGCGAAATCGTGCGAGATCTGGCTCGATGTGCGTGCCTTCGGGCAGCTTTTCGCGATGAAAAAGAAGTCCGGCGGCAAGGGCAAACCCGAGGAGGAGGGCGCTGGAGACACAGGGGTGTCGATTCCCATCCGCGGACCGGTGACAGTGCAGTCGGCCTTCAGCATAGAGCCGGTCGATGTGACCAGCACGCAGATCACCAAGAGCGTCTCGGGCGAAGGCGACGGCAGCAAGCGCGGCGCGGACACGATGGGTATGAAGCATCGCGTGGACCATGCCGTGTACAAGTTCTTCGGCAGCATGAACCCGCAGCTGGCCGAGCGCACCGGCTTCAGCGATGCCGATGCCGAGCTGATCAAGACGGTGCTTCCGCGCCTGTTTGAGAACGATGCCTCCTCGGCCCGGCCGGAGGGCAGCATGGCCGTGCTGAAGGTGGTTTGGTGGAAACACAACTCCAAGGCCGGCCAGTATTCATCGGCTAAGGTGCATGGTTCGCTGCAGGTGAAGGCGGATGGCAGTTATGAATTGCATAATCTGGACGGGCTGGTGCCGGAGGAGATTGACGGATTTTAGACCATTATCCCGGAGCTGTAGTGCTGGTTCTAACCGCAGATTCCTCCGCTTCGCTACGGAATGACAACAAAAAGCGGAGATCGTGCTTAGGACTGACAACAAAAGCGGCGCTTGTATTTTTGGATGATGGCCGTAAGCGGCACGTGACGTAAGCGAAAGGCACTCAAAGGGGTGGAACGCCATGTCCTTGCCGCTTCCAAGCCGGCCCGGCCCAGAGCTCGACGACGGCCTGCCGCTCAGCGGTCTGCAGCACCTGGCCTTCTGCCCGCGGCAATGGGCGCTGATCCACCTGGAGCAATGCTGGGCGGAGAATCGCCTGACCGCCGAAGGCCGTCTGCTGCACGAACAGGCCGACCTGCCCGGGCAATCGCGCCGAGGCAACCTGCGCACGCTGCGCGGACTCACGCTCGAGTGCCGCCGCCTGCGCCTGACCGGCCGGGCCGACATCGTCGAGTTCCGCCCGGAGCCGTTCCCGGTCGAGTACAAACGGGGCAAGCGCAAGCCCAACGACTGCGACTTGGTCCAGCTCTGCGCCCAGGCGCTGTGCCTGGAAGAGATGCTCGGCTGCCCCGTCCCGGCCGGCGCCATCTTCTACGGCGAGCCGCGCCGCCGCATTGATGTGGCGTTTACGCCGCAGCTGCGCGCCCGGACCGAAGCGCTCGCCGCGACCATGCACCACCTGTACGACACCCATGAGACGCCGCCCGCGCAGCCCGGCAAGCACTGTCTTAGCTGCTCGCTGGTCGATCGCTGCCTGCCGGACGCGACCGCAACCAGGACGGTTGCCGTGCGCTGGCAGGCCGCGCAGCTCCGCAGTCTGCGGGCGGAGGCCTAGGCCGGCATGCGCAAGCTGCTCAACACGCTGCACGTCATGACGCAGGGTGCGTACCTGCATCGCGACGGCGAGACGGTTGCGGTCAAGATCGGCCAGGAACTGCGCCTGCGGGTGCCGGTCCACACGCTTGAAGGGCTTGTATGCTGGGGCCAGGTGCTGTGCTCGCCGCCCGTGCTCTCCCTGTGCTGCGAGCACGGCGTGGGCATCTCCTACGTGACCGAGCAGGGCCGCTTTCTGGCGCGGGTCCAAGGGCCGGTCAGCGGGAATGTGCTGCTGCGGCGGCAGCAATATCGCATGGCCGATGGCGGCGCGCTCGCGTTGCCGGCGGTGCGCACCATCGTGACGGCGAAGGTCGCCAACAGCCGCGTGGTGCTGCTGCGCGCGGCGCGAGAGGGCTCCGACCCCGACCGGCAGGCGACCCTGCGTGAGGCCGCCACGCGCCTGCAGTGGATCGGCCTGGACTCGAGCCGGGCCGCGTCCATCGACGAGGCGCGCGGCCACGAAGGACTCGCAGCGCAGGTGTATTTCGGTGCGTTCAACAGCATGATTGTCCAGGATCGAGCAGGAAGCGGTGCCGATGCGGACGCGTTTCGCTTCAACGGCCGCTCCCGCCGTCCGCCGCTCGACCGGGTCAACGCCATGCTGTCGTTTGTGTACGCGCTGCTGCGCCACGACATCGAGTCCGCGCTTGAGACGGTTGGCCTGGATCCCGCGGTTGGCTTCTTCCATACCGATCGTCCCGGCCGGCCCAGCCTCGCGCTCGACCTGATGGAGGAGCTGCGCAGCGCGCTCGCCGACCGGCTCGTCCTTACCCTGATCAACCGGCGCCAGGTGGGCGCGGACGGCTTTGCCATGCAGGTTGGCGGTGGGACGCTGCTCGAAGAGGCAACGCGCAAGACGGTCGTCGCGGCGTGGCAGATGCGCAAGCAGGAGGAGATCGAGCATCCGTTTTTGGGCGAGCGCATCCCGCTGGGCCTGGTGCCGTACACGCAGGCGCTGCTGCTGGCGCGCTACGTGCGCGGCGGGCTGGATGGCTATCCTGCCTTTCTGTGGAGGTAAGGTTATGGTGGATCGGAGAACGGTGTGCTCGTCCTGGTAAGCTACGATGTAAGCACGCGCGACGAGGCCGGCCGGCGCAGACTCCGGCGTGTGGCGCGCCTGTGCGAAGATCGCGGGCAGCGCGTGCAAAACTCGGTGTTCGAGTGCCTGGTCGATGCCGGCCAGTGGGTCGCCTTTCGCGCCGCGCTGCTGGGGGAAGCCGATCCGACGCAGGACAGTTTGCGGTTTTACTTTTTAGGCAACGAGTGGAAACGGCGGATCGAACACGTAGGAGCTAAACCTGCCTATGATCCGCAAGGACCGCTTATTCTGTAGGGGCCCTCGATTAGTACCGGCGTGGAACGGACCACTCTAATCCCTGAATGATTCGGTTCCGATGCCTGTGCTTTAGCCAGGAGCGCTCTTTAACCGGTATGACGACCGACTTAGTCCGCCCAGCTAGGCAGGATGCACGCAAGCCCGTGCGGTCACAGTAGCAGCCCCGCGGCCCGCGTACTTCGCGGAGCAGAGTCCTGCGCGGACCCGAAGCGAACACGTCCGGCCCGACAGGTCCGCGCGGACCCGAAGTCTATGATTTAAAAGCTCTCCTTCGCTGCACCCGATTCATCATCGCTCAAACCATGCATGTAGACAGCAGGTGCGCGCATAGTGCATGCTAACCTCAAGCGGATCAGGTAGATGCCTTATCCGCCGTCGCTCCCCCCACGGGG
>CAXTFS010000105.1:0-10085 GCA_964243395.1 uncultured Acidobacteriaceae bacterium
CAGGAGGTGTTCGGTTTCAATGTAGGGCGACCCGAACTGACTCGCCTCGTAGCGCGCGAAGAAAATGACGCGCCGCGCCTTCTCTGTATAGCGTTCGAACATGCTCCCCCTTCAACCATCGCCCTCGCCCGTTTCCGTGAGGGCGTGGTCTGCGATGGAAAACCGTGGCCGCCGCACTGTATCGCGGCGGGAAGGACCTGAATGCCGTTGCGGGCAGCCAGAGAGTTGGGTTCAGTGTATCCGCGGTCAGCACGATTGCGAAGCGGAGACCACACGGTGGTTACCAGAGATTGGACGGGCCTGTGAAGAATCGGTCGCAAACGCCCCGTGCGCCATGACTGCGCTCAAACAACGCGAGGCGTGCCGCATCAACCAGGCCGCCGCAACGTGTGAGCAGCTTACAAGGAGGGCCGAAGGTTCTACGCAAGTTGCAATTGGCCATCTTTGAGGCGCATTACCTGGTCGCAGCGCGCGGCCAGATCCAGGTTGTGCGTGACGATCACTGCGGCCAGCTGTTCTTCCGAGCACAGCCGCTGCAGGGTGGTGAACAGGTGCGCGGCGGTGGTGTCGTCGAGATCGCCCGTCGGCTCGTCCGCCAGCAGCACCCGCGGGGAGGTCACCAGGGCGCGCGCGATGGCTACCCGCTGCTGTTCGCCGCCGGAGAGCTCTCCCGCGCGATGGTCGGCGCGACCGGCCAGCTCCACACGGGCGAGCCACGACAGCGCCTGACCAAGGGCCGCCTTACGAGAGGTGCCCCGGGCCAGCAGCGGCATGGCGACGTTCTCCACGGCGGTGAACTCGGGAAGCAGGTAATGGAACTGCCAGACGTAGCCGAGCTCCCGGTTGCGCACCTGCGCCGCTGCCGTTGTGTCCAGTCGGGACAGGGCGGTCGCTCCAAGCCACACCTCGCCGGAGGTCGGCCGGTCCAGCCCGGCAAGCAGGTGCAGCAACGAGCTCTTGCCCGCGCCGCTCTGGCCGACGATGGCCACGGACTCCCCCGCGCGCACTTCCAGGTGGAGATCGCGGAAGAGCTGGAGGCTGACGCCATCGCCCCGGAACGCCGCATAGGTCTTGCTGAGTGCGACAGCTCGCAGGACTGCGCCTTCAGAGATCGAGATTCTGGACGCGGACGCTTGGGAGTCCATCAATCCTGCGCGACCTTGCCGCCGTCGTCGTCCACGGCGTCCCGTTCCGTCGCGATCACGGGTTCCGTGCTGGTTGTCCTAGCCTCCTGTTGCGGGAGGGGTGACGCCGTACCGGCCACAAGATTGGGCTGTTTTCTCGCCCGGCCCGGGTCCCACTCCGCACGGAAGGCGATCGACATCCGGTTCCAGGCGTTGATGCTGGCAATGGCCAGAGTGAGGTCCACCCGGTCCTTTTCGGAGAAAAAGCTGCTCAGGGCATCGTATTCCGCATCGCCGGCATGGCGGGTCTGGATGTCGGTCACTGCATCGGCCCAGGCGAGTGCGGCCCCCTCGCGAGGTGTGAAAGCGTCGGAGGCGGTCCAATGGGCGACGGAATCAATGCGCGACTGCGGCTCGTTGTGTTTTTGAAGCTCGGCCGTGTGATGGCCAACGCAGAACCCGCACCCGTTCTGCAGGGACACCCGCAAGCGCACCAGCTCCAGCAGCACGGGCGTCAGAGCGGTTTCAGCGTTCAGGTAGTGCTCAAGGACACGCAGGGGCGCGATGCCCTGCGGCGCGAGTTCCGGGTAGCGAAGGCGGGGTGCCATGTCTTACGGATGGTAGCGGGGCCGGGTCGGCGCGACAACCTGCCCAGGTTGTCCGCTGGCCACCTTTGCGCTGAGGCGGACCCGGTCTGTGACATACTCCGGGGCATGCGTAGCTTGCACGAGGCGGATGTCCGGCAGGCGGCGCTCGCCATCGGTCTGCCGCAGGAATGGTCGGACCGGCTGCTGGCGCAGCTGAGCGGGAGCGACGCTCCGGTAGCCCGCTTTGAAGGGGCGCACCTGCTCTACTACTTCGGCGCGCTGCTGATCATCGGCGCCAGCGGATGGTTCATCACGGCCAGCTGGGACACGCTGCCCGGCCTCATCCTGTTCGGCGTAGGCGCTTTCTATCTGCTCGTTTTGGGTGCCGCAGCGCACGCATTATCGCGCTCGCCTGCCACGTTCATTCCGGGTGGCGTCCTGATGACGGCGGCCGTCTGTATGACGCCGCTGATGATCTACGGTCTGGAGCGGCAGCTTGGCTGGTGGCCGGCTGGCGACCCGGGCGGATACTCCCGCTTTCATCCCTGGATCCATGGCAGCTGGGTGTTGATGGAAGCGGTTACGGTGCTGATGGCCGGTGTGGCGCTGCGGCTGGTCCGTTTCCCCTTCATCACGGCGCCGGCTGCGTACGCGCTCTGGTACATGTCCATGGACGCGACACAGCTGCTGTTCCACACCGAAATAACCTTCCACCAGGAGTGTTGGGTCTCAATTGCCTTTGGCGCGGCCATGCTGCTGGTCGGCTTCTTCGCCGAGAGTCGGACGACGGAGGACTTCAGCTTCTGGTTCTACCTGTTCGGCCTGTTAGCGCTCTGCGGTGGTCTGTCGTTGCTGGGCGACGGAACGCAACTCGGCAAGCTGGGGTTACTGCGCCATTCACATGGCGCTGATCGGCATCGGACTGCTGCTGCAGCGCCGCACCTTTGTAGTGTTTGGCGCCATCGGCGTCTTTATCTACCTGGGCGATGAGTCCTGGGGATACTTCCGCGACAGCCTCGGCTTCACTTTCTCGCTGGTGGTCCTCGGCCTGCTGCTCATCGCTGCGGGTATCGTGTACAAGCGCAAGGAAGACGCGTGGACGCGCAGGCTGGCACCCCATTTGCCGAACCGGTTGCGGTCGCGACAGCTCCGTCACTCCTAGATGCCTCACTCCTGAATACCTCACTCATAGCGCAGCGCCTCGGCCGGCAGAATCCGGGCGGCGGAGTGGGATGGGTACAGCGTCGCCAGCAGGGCAATGCCGAGCGACACGGCCGCCACCAGCAGGGCATCGACGGCCCGCGGCGCGAACGGCAGATGGTCGATGGAGTAGACGCCTGGGTCAAGCTGAATAAAGCGGTAGTGCGCGCCCAGCAGGCTGCCCAAGTAGCCGAACACCAGGCCGAGGCCGGTCCCCACGGCAGAGATCAGCACGCCCTGCAGCAGAAAAATGCGGCGCACCTGGCCGGGGGTCACGCCGAAGCTCATCAGAACGGCGATGTCACGTGTTTTTTCCATCACCATCATGGTGAGCGCGCTCAGGATGTTCAGCGCCGCCACAACCACAATCAGCGCCAGAACGATGAAGGTACCCGCCTGCTCCAGCTTGAGGGCCCGGAAGAGCTCGCGATTCTGTTCCTGCCACGTAGTCGCCTGAAAGCCGGGTCCGGCCACCTGTTCCAGGGCACGTGCGATCGCGGGGGCGCGGTTCAGGTCATCCAGCCGGAAGCTGAGAACGCTGATCAGATCCGGCTCGGAGAAGAGCCGTTGCGCGTCGGCCAGGCGGACGAAGGCGTAGGCCGAGTCGTACTGGTAGAACCCGGAGGAGAAAACGCCGGCCACCCGGAAGCGCTGGTAGCGCGGGATCAATCCAAGCGGCGTGAGCTCGCCCTGTGGGCTGGTGATCAGGAGCGTATCGCCAACCGCCGCGCCCAGGGTGACCGCGAGCTCATGGCCGATCACGATCGGCTCGGGCATAGGGGCACCCGCGCCTGGGGCCTGCGCTGCGGTGCCTGTCGTGGCGCCGCTCGGCGCAGGCACAAGCTCCGCGTACGATCCCTCCTTGACAGATTGCAGCAGATCGCCAATGCGCAGCTCATCCGCGGGGACGATTCCCTTGATCAGCGCGCCACCCGAGCGTGGACCGCGCGAAATCAGTACCTGCCCATAGAGTCCCGGGGCTACCGCTTCCACGTGGGGCGTGCGCGCGAGCTGTTGCATCAGCGGCCGCCAGTTCCGCATGCCGTCACCGGCTACCCGCAGCAGCTCAATGTGCGCGGTTGCGCCCACCAGGCGGTCCTGCAGATCGCGGCGCATGCCGTTGGTGATCGCCAGCGCGATGATCAGGGAGGCGACCCCGGCGGCCACGCCCAGCACCGAGATGCCCGTGATCAGGCCGACGACGGCCTGCCGGCGGCGGGCACGCAGGTACCGGCCGGCGATGAAGAGTTCAAAGCGCACGTGCGTTCATCGTAGCGTCTCCGGCGGTGCGCCGGGTCCGGGGTCCCGGCCTGGAGCCGAACGGGCCCGCGCCTCGTCTATATGGATGACACCCCGGCCGAGTGCGCCTATGCTTGGCCCCATGGTGGACGACGGACACGGGCGATACACGATGAAAATGGGCCTTTCTCTTGCGGCGGCAGCCTTTGCTTTCGCCCTGTGCGGCGCGGTGCACGCGCAGCAGACGCCAACGCCAACACCTGCGCAAAAGCCGCCGGCAACCACCGACGACGGCGGGCCGACGACGGACAGCAACGGCGTCGAATTGCCGAAGAAGCGCGACGATGCCCCGCCTCCGCCGCCCGCCCCAGCGGAGGAAAAGCCCAAGAACCCGAACGGTGAGATCTACTCGCTGCGCGTCGATGTGCCGATCGTCAATCTCGATGTCGGCGTCCTGCTGGACAAGACGCACCAGTTCGTTCCCGGGCTGAAACCGGACAACTTTCTGGTGGTCGAGGACGGCGTTGAGCAGCGCGTGCAGACCGTGCGCACCACCAAGGCCCCGATCACGGCCGTACTTCTGCTCGAGTTCGCCGCGAATTCCTACGCTTTCATCAACGACATGCAGAACGCGTCGGTGG
The DNA here is from genome assembly GCA_964243395.1 of uncultured Acidobacteriaceae bacterium. Lineage (GTDB taxonomy): Bacteria > Acidobacteriota > Terriglobia > Terriglobales > Acidobacteriaceae > Granulicella. Next base: position 4,792 of record CAXTFS010000105.1, read on the forward strand.
CCTTTTTCCGGACCCTGCAGCCCGAGGATTACGTGGCGGTCGCGACCTATGACATGCGCACGCATATCCTGTGCGACTTCACCAACAACCGCGACACGGTGCGTGAGGCGCTCAGCAGTCTCGTCATCCCGGGCTTTCGCGAGACCAATGAGTTCGACGCGCTGTATGAGACGCTCGACCGGCTCACCCGGATCGATGGGCAGAAATACATCGTGCTGATCGCAAGCGGCCGCGACACGATGTCCAGGCTCACGCTGGACCAAATGTTTGCCAAGATCAAAGCTACGCAGAACGTGACAATTTTTACCATCAGCACCGGCGGATTATTGCGCGAGATGCGTACTGGTGGCAGTCCGCGGGACCTCGACTATCTGCAGGCCGACAACGAGATGCGAACCTTTGCGCAGATGACCGGCGGCATGAGCTTCCAACCGGTGTTCCAGGGCGAGTTGCCGGACATCTTCGGGCGCATCAGCGACTCGATCCGCAACAAGTATGTGCTGACCTACCGGCCGACCAACCCCAAGAACGACGGCAGCTATCGCAAGGTCAAGGTCTACCTCGTGGACAACGAAGGCAAGCCGTTAAAGATGTCGGATGAGAAGGGCAAGTCGTTGAAGTATTCCATCATTGCGCGTGATGGCTACAAGGCAAAGCTGCCTGTGGAGTAGTTCCGTCTCGCCGGCCCCACTATCGGCCAAGTCGCTAGCTAAGCCGGTCAAAGTCATCGCGTCCGTGAATGGGCGCAAGGCACAACAGCAGCAGGCCCTCGATGAGGATCGTTCCTTCCAGCCGCTCTGAGAGCTTGTGCAGGCGATCAAAGTGCACGCGCGGGGGCGAGTCCACGGGCGCTGCCTGGACATCGCCGCCCAAGGTCAGCCGATCGGTTTCCATGTGCGGCAGGACTGATTGCTGCAGGTACAGGGTCAGCGCCATCATGGCCACGATGAGGACGATCTCCACGGCGCGGGCCGGGTGAGAGTCCCTTTGCGCAGCGAGCAGGGCCAGCGTAAAGAACAGGTACACCGAGCCGGCGCCCAGGCCGATGCGATGCAGGGCTAACAGCGTTCCGCGCACGATGAGCCCGGCCTGATGCGCGTCAGGCATCGTCTTGAACGCAACCGGGGCAACCGCAAAGGCGAAAAAAAGCAGACTCCCCACCCAGAACGCCAGCGCGATCAGCCGAATGGCGCGAAACGCCGCCGTCATGCGCCTTCGCGCCCGGTCAGTGCGGGCTCCGGCACGGGAGCGGCCGGCGCATCGAGTCCAGGGTTTGCCGCCGCAAGGAGTCCCGACCGGGTTGGCTCCGCGCGCATCAGCGCACGCCGCAGAATCAGCTCCAATGCCGACTTGGCCTCGCGGTAGTCCGGCTCCGTGATGTGACGCTGCAGGCGCTCCGTTTCAAGCGCAAAGAGCTCTTCTTTCAGCGCCGCCAGCAGAGCGTTGTGCGTGTTTGCAGCAGGTGCGTGCGTGCCGGGACCGGTGTGCGGCGAGCCCGGATCGGCCGGGGGCAGTGTGCCGCCGCCGACGCGATCACCCGGCTTGCGCAGCAGAACGCCGGCAGCACCGGCCAGAAGCAGCGCCAGCCCTGCCAGAATCCACCACTTGTACTTCGACCACGGATCGCGGTCGCCGCCCTCGTTCAGCGGGTTATTCAGGCCACGCCCCCCTGCGAGGTCGGAGTTGCTCACGGGCGGGGCATTCGCATCGTTGTTGCTGCCCGGGTTGGCCGTGGCGGCGTTTGGGCCACCGCCTGACGTGCCGGCATCGCTGGCGCCACCTTCGGGCAGCGTGCCAGTACCGGTGACGGTGAACTCGGGGGTGTGGTCGGGCGAGACATCCTGCGTGAGGAAGGTCTGCACGCCCGGCTTGCCGGCCTGCGCGGTCAGTCCCACGTTCGACCCCGGCGTTAGCGTCATGCCGGTCGGCAGCAGCACCGCAAACGTCTTCACGGACGAGGTCAGGTGCGGCGTAAAGGTGAACTTGCCGGTGTACGGCACCGTATAGGCGATGCCGAACTGCGTCTCACCGGGCCGGATCGGGAAGAGGAAGGTGAAGTGGCCCGGATCGCTGAGGGGCACTGCGGGCGTCTGCACCGGCATGCCGCCCTGCGTGATCGCGCCGGTGCGGCCCAGCAGGGAACCCTTGGGCAGGTAAAAGTCAAAGCCATTGGGACCGAACTGCGTACGCTGCGGGCTGGACTCGTTGAGAACCTGCAGCACCTCCACGACGTGGAGCTCGCTGGGCGTGGCCTCGATGTGCAGCTCTTCCACGTTGGTGCGCACACCATCCACCTGCGGACCGGCGTCGTACACCGTCACCGCGACCGTGCTCTGGCCCGGCTGCACCGGTTGGAAGTAGGTCGCTTTCTGGTGCGTGACGCGCACCAGGTGGATGCCGTCGTCCGGCACCTGCAGCGTGAAGTGGCCGCGGCTGTCCGTGGTGCTGCGGGTGGATTCCTGCATGCCCTGCTGCAGCTGAATCAGCACCACCTCGTCGCCGGCGGCAGGCTTGCCGTTGGTCCGGTTGATGACGGTTCCGGTGATGGGCTGGGCCGCAAAGGCGAGCGCGGGAAAAAGCAGACTTAGACCGGTGACGCAGCGAAGAAACGTGGTGGGGGAGAACACCCCTTCAGAATACGCGAGGCGCACGGGCGCGTTTTGACCGGACTTACGCCGTGGGCTCGCCACCGAGCGTCTCCATCTCGCCCAGAACATGGGCGGCCTCGGTCTCCAGCGACTCGCGCTGCCGCGCGTAGTCCTCTTCAGGAAACTTGCCGGCCCGGTATTCGAAGTTCAGGTCGCGGAGGTTCTCGTAGATGACCTCTTTGCGCTCGCGCAGGTAGTCCACGCGGGTTTTTTCGCGGATTGGCGTGGAGAAAAAGCGGCTCTGCGGTCGAAAGATGAAGACAACGCAGAGAATCAGAAGTACGGCACAGGGAAGAATCGTCTGCATATCCATAAGAGGGGAAACGGGCCGGTCAAAGCGAACACCGGGAAGATATAGTTTAGTCGCGTCGGCGAAGCGAAAGCACCGGCACCGAGGGAATGTGCGTGCGACGAAGTCCTGGGACGTTCCTTGCGCTGTGTGTGTTGCTGCTACTCGGGGGCCGGGGAGGCACACCGCCGGCTGCGGCACAGACCAAATCACAGACCACTTCACAGACCAACCCGCAGAACAATCCCCAGATCAACTCGCACACCGATCCGCTGAACCTGGACCCGGTCGTCAGGCAGGGCTTCGAGCACTTCTACAACCTCGACTACGACGGCGCGTTGAAGATCTTCGGCGGGGTCGCGCAGGCGCATCCGGCGGAGCCGATGGCCTGGAACTACCTGCTGCTCGCGACCATCTTTCGTGAGCTGTACCATCAGGATTTGCTGGATACGACCTATTACGCCCACGACAGCTTTCTTGCGACCAAGCGGCAGGTCGACATCTCCAAGGCCACCAGGGACGGAATCGAAGACCTGACCAACAAGGTCATCGGCCTGTGCGATGCGCGCTTGAAGGCGAACCCCAACGACAAGAATGCGCTGTTTGCCCGCGGCTTTGCCCGCGGTCTGCACGCCGCTTTCATCACCCTCGCGGATCACGCCTTTGCGACGGCCGCGCGGCAGGGCTACCAGGCACGCAATGACTCCGAAGCCGCGCTGAAGCTGGATCCGGACTACGCCGATGCCAAAATGGCTGTCGGCATCCAGCAGTTTGCCGTGGCCAGCCTGCCGCGCGTGGTTCGCATGATGGTGGGGATCATGGGCGTGGGCGGAAACAAGGAGAAGGGCTTGGGTATGCTGCGCGATGCAGCCGCCCATGGGGTCGTCACGAACGTTGCCTCCCGGACCGCGTTGTCACTGTTTCTGCGCCATGACGGACGATATCCGGAGGCGCTGGAGGTACAGCGTGGGCTGGCCACGCAGTTTCCGCATGACTTCCTCTTCCGTTTGGAGATGGCCAATCTGCTGAAGGATGAGGGTCATGGCAATGAGGCTATCGCGGCCTACAAGCAGGTGCTCGTCGACGCCGCCAGGCCCGGCTACTTCGTCGATCCGCGACTGCAACTCGCCTGGTTCGGGATGGCGGACACGCAGCGCGGTTACAACGACATCGCGGGCGCTGCCAACGGCTACACGCAGGCTGCCGAGCAGCCCGGCTGCAGCGACTGGCTACGCAAGCGGGCAGCACTGAACGCCGGTGAGATGTACGATCTGTTGCACCAGCGGTCCAATGCGGTGCACATGTACCAGGTCGCCGCGGCGCCGGGCGGGGATCAGTCGCAGGCGGAAGCCGCACGCCGCTACCTGAAGACGTCCTACGTGGGAAAGTAGCCGCATGGGAACCAGAAGCGCGCCGCCGACGTAAAGATCTGTGTACTCGGCAACATGAGGATGGGATCGATGAACTGCCTGGCTTGTGGACAAACGCTAACTCCTGAGGCTCAATTCTGCAGTGGCTGCGGACGAGCGATTGCCGTGCGTGCGATCCCGTCGGCTTACACAACGCAGCTGGTGCGTCCGCGCGAGGGACGCATGATCGCCGGGGTGTGCGCGGGCTTTGCGCTGCGCTATGGCTGGGACCTGGCGCTGGTACGGCTGGTGCTGGTGCTGGCCCTGATCTTCGGTGCAGGCACTCCGTTGCTGGCCTACTTCATCGCCTGGATTGTGATGCCGAACGCGCAGCTTAGCCTGCCATCACAAACGGGAGCCGGGCCGGGTAGCATGGCTGTGTGAGCCTGTTTCCTGCACCGCGGCCCCTCCACTACGATCACGGCAACCTGAAGCTCTCCGGCGTTGACCTGGAAGAGTTGGCTTTGCGCTACGGTACGCCGCTCTATGTGTACTCGGCCGACGACGTCCGCTCGCGCGTGGCGATGTTCAGGCGCGAGTTTGCCACGGTGCCGCACACGGTGTGTTTCGCCGTGAAGGCCAACTCATCCTTGGCTCTGCTTCGTCTTCTGGCCGAAGAGGGCTGTGGCTTCGACATCGTCTCCGGCGGGGAACTTGAGCGGGTGCGCCGCGCTGCACCCGAGGCTTTGTCGCGCGTCGTATTTTCCGGGGTCGGCAAACAGGTTTGGGAGATCGATGCCGCGCTGGCTGCGGACATCCTGCTCTTCAATATAGAGAGCGAGGCGGAGCTCACGCTGCTTGCCGAGCGGGCACAGGCGGGCGGCAAGCGGGCACGCTTTGCCCTGCGCGTAAATCCTGATGTCGCGGTCGAGACGCACCCCTACATCTCCACCGGCCTGCGTGAGCACAAGTTCGGCATCGCGATCGAGCGTGCGCGGGCGCTGTACG
>CAXTFS010000106.1:0-10083 GCA_964243395.1 uncultured Acidobacteriaceae bacterium
CAACCTGGAAGACGACGTGGCCGGCATGCTCCTGCGCGCGGACCGCGCCCTGTACGGTGCCAAGCATGCCGGCAGAAACCGGGTACTGGTCGCGTCCTGAACAGGTCGTATGGCTTGCGTACGGGTTCGGAGGTGAGCAAGAGAAAGGGGTGAGCCGTTTGGCTCACCCCCTGTGCGCTTTGCTCCAAGGCTTCAGCGTGCGGCGAGTTCGGCCTGCGCGCCGGCCTTGAGCGCCTCGGCTTTGTCGGTCTTCTCCCAGGTAAAGGTGTCGCCGGTGCGGCCGAAGTGTCCATGGGCGGCAGTTTTCTGGAATATGGGACGGCGCAGGTCCAGGCTCTCGATGATGCCCTTGGGCGTGAGCTTGAAGTTGTCGCGTACGAGCTCGATCAAGCGCGACTCCGGCACCTTGCCGGTGCCAAAGGTATCGACGCGCACGCTTACCGGCTCGGCTACGCCGATCGCATACGCCAGCTGCACCTCACAACGCTCGGCCAGGCCGGCAGCGACGATGTTTTTTGCGACATAGCGCGCCATGTAGGCGGCGGAACGATCGACCTTGGTCGCATCCTTGCCGGAGAAGGCGCCACCGCCGTGACGGCCCATGCCGCCATAGGTGTCGACGATGATCTTGCGGCCGGTCAGGCCGGTGTCGCCCATGGGGCCACCGATAACAAAGCGGCCGGTCGGATTGATGTGGTACTTCGTGTTCTCGTCGAGGAGCTCAGCCGGGATCACGGCTTCGATCACGTGCTCCTGGATCTCGGCGCGCAGCTGGTCATTGCCGATCTCGTCCGCGTGCTGGCTTGAGATCACGACGGCGTCCACACGAACCGGCTTGCCTTCGGCCGAGTATTCCACGGTGACCTGGGTCTTGCCGTCGGGGCGAAGATAGGGGAGTTTGCCGTTTCTGCGAACTTCGCTGAGCTTTTCGCTCAGCTGGTGCGCCAGGGAGATCGGCGTCGGCATGAGCTGTGGGGTCTCGTTGGTGGCATAGCCGAACATCATGCCCTGGTCGCCGGCGCCGCCGGTGTCCACGCCCTGCGCGATGTCCGGAGACTGCTTGTTGATGGCGGAGATGACCGAGCAGGTATTGCAGTCAAAGCCTTTCAACGCATCGTCATAGCCGATCTCGCGGATGGTGTCGCGCACCAGGGTCTGCACATCCAGGTGAGCCTTGCTGGTGATCTCCCCTGCAACCACAACGAGGCCGGTGCAGGTCAGGGTCTCGCAAGCCACGCGGCTCAGGGGATCTTCCCGCAGGCAGGCGTCGAGAATGGCGTCGGAGATCTGGTCGGCGATCTTGTCTGGATGCCCTTCCGTGACGCTTTCGCTGGTGAAGAGATAACGGTCGGTGGCTGTAGACAAGCGGATTTCCTCCAACGGGTTGATGCGGTATTGAACGGGACACGGTCGTACTGGCGGAAGCCGACGCTTAGGACAGATACCGTGGGAGCGGATCGCCAGCGCTGTGCCGAACAGCCCTTATTCTACCCTCCGCGCGGGCCTCGGGTCCAAGGCTCATGACGGATTCCGTTCCCAGTTTGGAACAGGAGTATGGCCGCGGTAAACGGCCTGGCGCGATCGCCGGCTCAGCCCTGCGGTTCACGCGGCGGACGAACCAGCACTCCGTTCGTAGCGGACATGTGGTGCAGCCTCAAGCCCACCCGGGGCTGCAGGACGAAGTGCCAGGCAGCGTACGCGAGTGCCAGCAGACCCAGCACCATCGCCGCCACGCCCCACCAGCGACGCCGGACCGGCGGCATGGCTTCCAGGCGCGCACGGTGCACATTTTCGGCGAACTGTGCGAGATCCGGTTCGCCCTCGTCGAGGCCCCCATCGGCGGCAAAACGGTCCAGCCACACCTCATCGTCGAGGCCAAGGTGGCGGCAGTAACTGCGCACAATGCCCTTGCGGAGTACGCCGCCGGGCAGCTCATCAAACAGATCGGCTTCCAGGGACTGAAGATGACGCACGGAAAACTTGGTTCCGCGGGCGACGTCTTCGAGCGCCACGCCTCGCCGCTCCCGCTCTTCCCGTAACTCCCTGCCGAATCTCAACCGCGTCTCCGCAATCAAGCGTGCCTTTCCTTGTGCGTTGCCCGGTAGCGGGCGGCCCTTGAGGCGACGTATGCGCCCGTCTGTTGTTCTTTCCTCACGTCATGCCCTTTCGGGCCGAAGCTGTTTCGGTGCGGATCCGGCTGCGGGTGCTGGAAGCGCGCGGTAAGCAGCGGGAACTCCGGTCTTCAGCATGACACGACCACCCCGCGAATGCACGCCGTCGCCGGCCTGGCATCCAGCACGTTACCTGCGGGCTGGCAAGCACGGGATCGTCCTCTCGTTTCTGCGCCGGCGATTTACACTGACGGGGCGTGCGCATTCCGCTACCTATCAGGATTCCCGTCGCCAAAGCCCTGATGTTCAGCGGCGCCCTGGTGCTTGTGGAGCTCCTGGAGGGAACCGACCTCTACTACAGCCTGCTTGTCTTTGCATTCCTGATGCTGAGCGTGTTCGCGTTCAACCTTGCCCGTGGATTTTCCCGGCCGTCGGGCGCGTACATCTTCTTTTTCTCCGTGCTCGTGGTGGATGTCGGCACCGTGTTCAAGGCCCTGCTTGGACAGCCGGCCCAGTCGAACATGGACCAACCCTTGCTCCTGATCAGCGTCTATGTTGTGACGATGGCCGGCATGCTCATCGCTGCCCTGGTGAGTAGCCGGGTGGCGTCCACGGTGAACGGCCTGGCTGGGCTGCTCAATCTGGGGAGCGTGGAGTATGGCAACGCCGCACTCGGCTCCTTTGTGCTGTTTTGCCTGATTTCTTTCGTGGTGTCCATCTCGGCCGGCCAGCTGGACGCAATTCTGAATGCGCTTTCGCAGATCAATCAGTTTCTTCCCCTGAGCATCATGCTCGGGACTATCGCCGCGGTGCAGAGCAGCGGCGGCCGGCGGAGCACCTCCGTGCTGACCTGGGTCGCCGGAACCTATCTGTTTATCCAGTACGGCCTGCTCGCATTCAGCAAGCAGGGAATGTTCACCTCCGCCGCGTGCTGGCTGATCGGCGTTTGTTGGACGCGGTACAGGTTGCGCCCGTACCAGCTCGCCCTGTTACTGGTGTTTGGGTATGTTGCACAGACGATCCTTGTGCCCATATCCAACCTTGGCCGGAACGAAATCGTGAACGGATCTATGGCGGAGCGTGAGGCGATCGTTACCAACCACCTGAGCGACATCAGCGCCTTACGCAAGCGGGATGAGCAGCAGGTTTCCGATCAGGCCGTGCGGTGGTACTTCGGCTCACCGCGAGGCATTTTCGATCGGCTCACGATGATCGCTCCGGACGCGGAACTGATCAGCTACACGGCAGACGGCCACTATTTCGGCTATCTTCCCTTGCGCGCGTACTTCGAAAACTGGGTGCCGCATGTGCTCGATCCACACAAGCTCGCGGGCGTCGCCGTAGGTGGCAACGCGTATGCCCACGAGCTGGGCGAACTCGCCGAGGGCGATATTTACACCGGGATCTCGTACTCCATCTCGGCCGAAGTCTTCCACATGGATGGCTGGCGGGGCATCTTCCTGGTGATTACGCCTGTGCTGATGTTGCTGTTCGTCATTACCGACTCAGTTTGCGGCGATCTGCGTCAGCAACCCTGGGGCCTCCTGCCCCTGCTGGTGTTTGCCCATTCCGCGCCCGAAGGTGGTCTGAGCGGACCGATCTGGTGGACCTTTACAGGCAACATCGGCGTTCTGTTTACGATTTTCTTTTGCGGCTATGTGGCTCCCCTGCTTGGCCTTCTGCTCCGGGGCGACCCCAACGCCAAGGGTGGGCTGCCACTAGCGCCGGCGACGGGGCATGCCCCGGCCGCGAACCTGTCCGTAGATCCTGCCTAAACGCGAGCAGGTATGCTGGGTCGAGAACGCAAAGCAGCCCCACGTACCCCATCATGAACAAGCTGATCCTCGGAAATTTGATTCATCGCCCCCTGCGCTCTGCCATCAGTGCGCTTGCCGTGGCGATCGAAGTCGTCATGATCCTGTCGATTGCGGCGATTATGTTCGGCATCCTGAACGGCAACCGCATGCAGACCACCGGTGTGGGCATGGACATGATCGTGCATCCCGGTGCTGCAACGGCTCTGATGAACACCTCGGCGGCAGCCGCCGATGTACGTATCGCGGGTGTGCTGGCCGCCCTGCCGCACGTGGAAGTCGTCGCCCCGGTCAATCTGAAGCTGACCGCCGGCTCCTCGCTCGAAAACATCTACGGCATCGATTACAAGAGCTTCAACGCGCTGCGTCCCTTTGTGTTTCTTGCCGGCGGACCGTTTCAGGGCCCGTTCGACATGATCATCGACGATCTTCAGGCGGCGTCCGGCAAGGGGCTGCACGTGGGAGACCAGGTGAAGACGCTCAACCACGATTTTCGCGTGTGCGGCATCGTGGAGCATGGCAAGGGCAGCCGCAAGTTCATTCAACTCGATACGGTGGACCAGTTGGACGGCAATCCAGGTAAAGCCTCGCTGTTTTATCTGAAGACCGAGGCTCAACCGAAGTACCAGGAAGACGTTCGCCGCGAGATCCTCGCCACCGACGGCCTGCAGCAATGGACCGTGCAGACGATCCAGGAGTTGCTCTCCACGTTGACCCCCGAACACTTCCCGGGCTTCAATATCGGCCTGCGCGTGGTGATTGGCATTGCGACCGTGATTGGTTTTCTGGTGATCTTCCAGGCGATGTACACCGCCGTGATGGAGCGCACGCGTGAGATCGGCATCCTCAAGAGCATGGGTGCGGGGCAGGGAGCGATCATCTCCGTGGTGTTGCGCGAGACCGGTCTGCTGGCTCTCACGGGAGTTGTTCTCGGCATCGGGGCCACGCTGCTTCTGCGCGCGCTGCTCCATGCCCGTTTTCCAACCCTGTCCTTTGAAGTGACGCCGCGCTGGATCGCGATTGCCACCGTCATCACCTTGCTGGGGGCTTTCTTTGGGGCGCTGTATCCTGCGCTGAAGGCGGCACGCAAGGACCCGATCGACGCCCTGGCCTACGAATAGCAAACCTGCTCTCGCGGGCCTGTGGCATACATTTGTGAAAGTGCCCGAGTCCCTGCCAGCCCGCATCGCGAGAGCCCTCAACGCGTGAGGACGACCGCGCCTACCTCGATGGTGGAACGGTCGCGTCCCTGGACGCTGTGGCTGCGATGGGCCCTGCTTGGCGGCGCAGCGGTCCTGTTTGCGCTGCACTTCCTCCATCTCACGGCCGACTTCCCTAACGATTCGCCCTGGATGGACTGGTCGAAATACACCGACGAGGGCTGGTACGGCGATGCCGCCATACGACACTTCCTGTTTGGCCACTGGTATTTCCAAGGCGACTTCAACCCCGGGGTCGCCCTGCCGGTCTGGCCGCTGCTGGAGGCCGCGGTCTTCCGCTTCACAGGTGTGTCGGTCACCGCCGCGCGCGCGTTCACGCTGTGTGTCTTCGGCGCAATGCTGTGGACGCTGTATTGCCTGGTGGAGCGGTTCCCCCGGCCTGACCGCTTGCCGCGCGAGGTCTCGCTGGCCGCGCCGCTAGCTGTCTTTCTCTTCTGTGCGAGCCCGTTCTTTTTCGTGTTTGAGCGCATGGCCATCCTTGAGCCGCTGCTCGGGACCCTGACGGCCCTTGCGCTGCTCGCCGCGTCGTACCTGCTGCCCCTGCGCGGGCGCGACCGTTCGTTAGCGGGGACGTTGCAGGCTCTCTGGCCCTCGCTTGTCCTGGGCCTGCTGCTGCCGGCGATGGTGCTGACAAAAACGACGGCCGTGGCGCTTCTGCCGGCGGTCGGCTACCTGATCTGGTACCGCGCGGGGTACCGGTTGCGCCCGGCGCTCACGCTTGCGGCCGCGCCCGTGCTGCTGGGCGGGGCGATCTGGGCGGTCTATCTCTTCGCCCTGGTGCGGCCGCACTACCGCGAGGACTACCAATACCTGTTCTCCACCAACGCCTACACCGGATTTCAGCTGGAGCCGCTCGCGACGGTCCTGTTCCACACGGTAGCCGATGGCCACTGGATGGGTGACGTGCTCTACCCCGTCTTTTTTGTCGCGATCGCCATCGCTCTGTTTGCGCGCCCGCGCTTCTTTCGCAATCCGCTGGTGCCGGCGCTGCTGCTTTGGACGGGCGGCTACTTCGTCTTTCTGGCGTACCACAACAACCTGCAGCCGCGGTATTACCTCATCCCGGCGATTGCCATCACGGTGCTGGTGGCCATGGCGGTCGAGGAGTTTCGCCATGTACCCAAGGGACCCCAGGGGACGTGGCCATCGCTTCTTCGCCGGGTAGCGCTCGCGGCCGTGGTGCTGGCCATCGTCGTGCCCGATCTCAGCTATGAGGTCAACGTCCTGCACCACCCCGAGTACACCTTTGAGGCGGCCGCACAACGCATCGCCAGCCTCGTGCGCGCGGACACGACACGCTCCAACCTGATCCTGTCCATCTCCGGCTCGGATATCACGCTGATGACGGGCCTGCCGTCGATCGACGACGACTTCGGCACGCTGGATCTCGATCAGCGTGTAAAGCAGTATCGGCCGGGCTGGTACGTGGCCTGGAATGAGTTGGATGACGACAAGATGGACGCGCTAAAGGCGCTGTATCGCCCTGTGCGCGTTGCCGCTTTCCCGGCGATGGACGACCCGGACCGCAACCTGCTCATCCTCTACCGGCTGGACCCGGCAGATGCGCCTGGGACCCACCGCAGAAACCGTTTACGCACGCCAAAGGCGCTGCGGACGAAGATCGGCCAGCAGCCGACCACGACGCAACTGCAACACTAAGCCTGCTTACTCCGTCGGTTGATCGCCAGCGATGGCATAGTAGCCCTTGCGCGATTGCACCTTGTTCCCTTTGCCGCAGTCGAGATCAAGGTGGCGATACTTGCCGTCCGCCGCCTTGTTCACAGGCGTGTAGCTGAGCAGGTACTGGGTGCGCAGCTCGTCCTGGATCTGGTCAAAGGCATCTTCGAGCCGCCGGCCGTTGTTGCCGACGTTGATGACGCGGCCGCCGGTCTCGCGCGCGAGCTGATCCATCTGCCCTGAGCCGGTATAGATCATGCCCGCAGCGGCGTAGGACGCGCGGTCGGCGATCAGGATGGGGTACACGATCGTGTTGGCCTTCTGCGAGGCCTCGATCGCCGTTTTGATCGTCTCCTGCGAGCCCTGGTCCTGGCCGTCAGTGAGGATGATCAGAACCTTGCGTCCGGTCTGCGACTGCAGCTTGTCGTGCGTACCAAGGTAGACAGCGTCGTAGAGCAGTGTGCCGCGAGGGTTCGAGGTGGGGAACGGACCGCCGCCGATGCCCGGGACGCCAGCGGACGAACTCGCCTCGTTGATCGATGCCTTGTCGATGGCGCGCTTCAGCTCCCCGGCGCTGTTGGTGTAGTCCGACAGCAGATCCACATTGACGTCGAAGGAGATCAGAAACGCTTCATCCTTCGGCGTAAGAACTTCCTTCAAGAAGCGGGCGCCGGAATCCTGCTCCAGGGGCAGGACGTTCTTTTGGCTGCCGCTGGTGTCGAGCAGGATGCCGATGGTGAGCGGCAGATTCTTTTCCTGCGTGATGTTGCGAATCTTTTGTGGCTCGTGGTCTTCGGCGATCTGGCAATCGTTCTTGGTCAGACCGGTCACAAAGCCGTTCTTATCATGGACGGAGAAGTACACATCCACCAAGTTGACGTTCACTTTGAGCACCTGGCCCGGATCGATATTCGTGGGCTGCTGCGCGGGTGCGCTACTCATCGGCGGCGGTCCGTCCGGAGAGGGCGCCTCCTGTGCGTGCAGGGATCGGAACGGCGCAAGGGGGCACAGGGCAAGGGCGACGAGCACACGGCTCAGGGCAGCGGGGCGCATACCCAATTAGACGCGGACTATGGCCATTTGGGCGAGGCCGTCCCGATGGGACAGTCGGGTGCCTCCTGGCTTGACCCCGCCACAGAGCTGCGCAAGGAGCGCAACGAGAGAAGGGGGAGTTGCGTCTGACAGAGAGACCCTTCAGAATGGGGCGCTGTTAGTCTTGAGGGACATAGCTAGTCTTCAAGAACACAGGGGCAAGCCCTGCGCGCTCACGGGCGGGCCGGGGAACGGGGAAACAGAATGCGTTGGGCGGATCGTAAAGTGCGGCAAGTTGTTGTAAATACCGGGCTGGGCGTGTTTCTGGGCAGTTGCAGCCTGCTTGCCGGGGCGCAGACCACCCCAGGCAACACCGTTCCGGATGCGCCCAGGCCGCAGTCTCTGCCCACGCTGAACACCATCACGCCGACCGCGCCTGCGGTGCCGAATGCGCCGCTACCCAATGCACCGGCCGCACAGGCAGCCGATCCTAACCAGATTGGGAGCACACTGCCGTCGACACCCTCCACGACGCTGCCGTCCGATGCCGAAGATGTCGGTCCGCCGCCCGAGCAACACGCGGCCAACATCCGGGTGAGCGTCAACCTGGTCACCGTCCCGTTCACGGTGAAGGACTCCAAAGGCAACCTGGTACCCGGGCTGACCTACCGCGATGTGCGCGTGTATGAGAATGGCCTGCGTCAACGCCCCGTCCTGTTCTCGGTCGACCCGATTCCGCTCTCCGTAGCGATCGTGATCGACCAAAGTGTCACGTTCGACACCATGAAGAAGATCAATGCCTCGCTGGAGGCGCTGCAGGGCGCGTTCACGCCGTATGACGAGGTCGCGATCTACACCTACAACAACGGGGTAAGGGAGCAGACCAGCTTCAGCGGTGCCCAGACGGCGCGCATCACCTACGCCCTGGAACGCTCCAAGAGCGAGGGCCGCGAGCCCAACATGGGCCTCGGCGGCGGCCCGCTCGAGCAGACCACGGTGAAGAACAACCTGCCGGTCGACCCGAACACCAATCGCAACTCGCCCGCCGGTGTGCTGATCCAGAACGCCCCGCGCGAGTACCACACGCTCAACGACGCGATCTTTGAGGCCGGCGAAGGTCTGTCCAAGGCCGCCAAGGGCCGCCGCCGCGTGATCTACGTCATCACCGATGGCAAAGAGTACGGCTCCAAGGCGACGCAGAAGGAAGTGATTCGCTATCTGCAGACCAACCAGATTTCGGTCTACGGAACGCTGGTGGGCGACTCTGCGATCCCCGGTCTGGGCTTTCTGGACCGCATCCATCTGCCGCTGCAGATGCGCGACGACGTGCTGCCCAAGTACACCGACGCCACCGGGGGCCAGTGTGACCCCGAGATGCGTCCTCGTGGCATCCAGGATAGCTTCGCGAAGCTGGCGGAGCAGGTGCGCATCCAGTACACCATTGGGTACTACAGTCACGAGTCGTTCTTGGACAGCAAGTTCCGGCCGTATGAGGTGCGCGTGATGCGGCCCAGCCTCGATGTCATCGCGCCCAAGGGCTATTACCCGAACGCCTCGCAGGCACGCCCCAACTCGCCTGTGCCAGCGGTCGCGCCCAGCGGGTCGGGTGGCGGCACAGGTACGCCGACTCCCGGCGTTTCGCCCAGCACACCCTAGGGAGTGATCGCCACCTTTTCTCCGGCCTGGATGTATCTCCCAACCCAGGCATGGATCAGCCCTGGGCTCGCCCTTCTGGCCGCAATCGGCTGGGGCGGGGGTGACTTCTCCGGCGGCATGGGCGTCAAGTCAGCCGGCGGATCCGCTACCGGCGCCCTGCGGGTGATCCTCGCCGCGCACTTTGCCAGCCTGGTCGTTCTGCTCCTGGTGCTGGTCGGCACGCACGCCGCCTGGCCGCACGGCAGGCCCCTGCTCTGGGGGCTGGTTGGCGGCGTTGCCGGTGGACTCTCTCTGACCGCCTTCTACGTCGCGCTGGCTCGTGGTGCCATGGGTGCCTCTGCCGCGGTGAGCGGGTTGCTGGCGGCCGCCATCCCGGCGCTCCTGAGCCTTTGGCTGGACGGCCGGCCCAGCACGTTGCGGCTCCTTGGGTTTGCCCTCGCCGCGGCAGCGATTTGGCTGATTGCGGCACCACCCTCACCGGATTTTGCGGCAACCGGCGGGACAGAAACGCGAACGTCTCGCGGGACAATGCCGCTCGCGATTGGCGCCGGGGTGGGCTTCGGGATCTACTTC
>CAXTFS010000107.1:0-9992 GCA_964243395.1 uncultured Acidobacteriaceae bacterium
GGCCAATCCCGTCTCGCTGCACAAAGGCGTAGTCGGCCCGCTGAAATGGCACAGTGAATCCAAGACGATCACGAAAGAACGCGACGGCAGGTTCGAGTTCCCGCACATGCATGAACGGCGTGATCTGTAGAAGGTTAAGCATTCCTAGTCGATGGCGGCGAAGGCCTCGGTGAGATCGAGGCGGATGGGTGTTCCCGCCGCGGTGAGGCTTGTGACCTCAGCCTCGTGCAAGCCGGTGGCGTTGAAGGTCCAGGCTGCGCGACGAAGGGGGTCGATCAGCCACACGTTCTAGACCCCCATTGCCAGGTAATCGGCCAGAATCAGTCTCGCGCGGGAGAGCCGGTCTTCCGGGGAGAGGATCTCGATGCAGATCAGGGGTGGGGTAAGGGTGACACGCTCCCTGTTGGGACCGGCACGCAAAATGGCCACGTCGCAAATCCGCACACGATCGGCGTTGACCTTGATCCGTTGTTCTACGACCGGATGTATGGACCACTCGGCCCGCCTCGGCCAAAACCAGCCTGCAATCGCACTCTGAAAGGTGGCGTGCTCAAACTCGCCCAGGTTCCGTTCCTCGATATGGCCTTCCACAAAGTGGACATCCGGCTTGTAGCTGGTGTGCAGGTATTCGTCCATGGAGAGAAGTGCCGGAGCTGTAGCCATCATGACCTCCACGGGTGCAGCTTCCTGCGTCATTCCACACTAATCTAGCGCATACATCGCTAAACCGGAGAGCAGCTTTGGGTAGAAGTCAGTGGACTTCTGGGGCATGACTTCGAGGTTGAGGGAGATGTCCTTCATCTGCTCGAGGGTGACAGGCTTGATGAGGAAGGCGATGTCGGCGTTGCCGCAGCCTACCTGTTCGAGCGCCTCATGTGCCTCGCGGACATAGCGGACGTGGTTGCCGGAACGAACGGTGTCTTCGTCCAGGCCTAGCAGGTTTTCCAGGGCTAGTTTGTGCAGTTGCACCACGTCGAGTTGCGCCTGTCGTGGGCTCAGTCCGGCGAGCAGCGGGGCGGCGGCCTCGGGCCTGGGGGTAAGCAGGTAGTCGCCGTCGCGTGTGGCTGCGATGAAGGCCACACCGGAAACATCGTGCAGCCGCTTGAGGAGGTTGGCGACGCCGGGGTAGTGCCCGTCCGCGGTGGGCGGGATCTCTTCAACGGTGAACAGGGCGGCGGCGCGGGCAGCGAAGGCGCGGCCGTCGAAGCCGGGCAGACCATAGACGACGCGGTGCGTGGGCAGGATGGTGATGCCGGGGGCGTCCATGTTGACGAAGGTCATCATCATCGCGGCTTCAGGGAATGCGGGCACGGGAAGGGATTCCGTGGCCGGAGAAGCGGGTCCTTTCGCCGCGCTGCGGGATGACAAATCGGGGATCGTTTCGCGGGATGACAAACCTTGGGCTGTTTGGGTCAGGCCGAGTTCGGCGGCGCGCTCATGCATGTACGTGACGGAGGTTTCGTAGCGATGGTGGCCGTCGGCGATGATGAGCTGTTTGTCGCTCATGTTTTCGAGAATCCTGCCGATAAGGGTAGGGTCCGCCAGTTTCCAGACACGGTGCTGGACGCCGTACTCATCGGTGATCTCGAGATCGGCAGGACGGGTTTCGCCATCGGCGCTGTCGAAGATGAGGTGTTCAGCAGTGAAGGAGGGATCGGAATAGAGCATATAGATCTGCTCGGGGTAGGCGCGCAGGGCTTTGAAGAGCGCGAGGCGGTCGGATTTGTGTTTGGGGAAGGTCTGTTCGTGCCGATAGACGATGTGTTCAGCGTAATCGTAGAGGTGGCCCAGTGCGATGAAGCCGCGGCGCTCCCGGAGGTCCCCGGTGCCGGGCACGGTGTAGGTCTGTGAGTAGCCGTAGAGGGCCGGCGCGGCCTCTTCGCGGAGGATGCCTTCGCTGCGCCAGGAGGCGAAGGTCTTGGCCGCACGGGTGTAGGCGTTGGCGGTGTCCGTATCGCCAGGTTCGCGCTTGCCCAGCACAACGCGGATCAGGTTGTAGGGGCTCTTCGCGTAGTAGCGGTCCTGCATCTCGGGTGAGATTTTGTCGTAGGGCTGCGTGACCACATCGGCCATGTTGACGCGGGAGGTGTCGTAACGGAGAGCGCGGAAGGGATACAGACGGGCCATCAACAGATATTGTACGGACGGGCGGCTGCAGGCCGGCGAATGCGGTGGAACACCGGAGATGTAAGTGGTGTCGTATGAAGTAGCTTGCGCTGTTGTGCTGTGCCACCGTGAATCACAGCGCGCGCCGCTGGGGAATAGACGGCGAAGAAGCCGTGGGGTAGTCTAGCCGCACGCAACTGCGGGTCTGACTGACTGAAGGTCCGGTTCGCGGAGGGCTACATGCTGACCGGAGCGCGCGCAACCTCGATCTGTGCGGAGCGAAGACGTTGGAGCCATCGGGACCTGTGGGTCGCACTCCTGGTGCTGCTGCCTTGCCTTCCCATGGCCCGTGCGCAGGAGAGTCCGCTGGATTCGGTGCATACGGCGACGCCGCCGGCGGCTGCACCCAAGGACGCTCGCCCGGTGGTGAAGGGCGACGATGTTGCAACCAAGGCAACGTCCTCGCGCGGATCGTCGATCCAGGTAAACGCCGACCTGGTGCTGGTTCCGCTGACCGTCACCGATCCGCAGAACCGGCTGGTGACCGGACTGGAGCGCACCAACTTCGCGCTGTACGACAACAATACCGGCCAGACCATTAAAAGCTTTGCCACGGAAGACGCGCCACTATCGATCGGCATCATCTTCGACCTGAGCGGGAGCATGCAGTCTAAGTTTGTGCGGGCACGGAAGGCGCTGAGCGAGTTTCTGCGCACGTGCAATCCGCAGGACGAGTTCTTCGTCGTGGGCTTCAACGACCGCCCCGCGGTGCTGGTGGACTACACCTCGGACGTGGAAGACGTGGAAGCACGCATGGTCATGCTGAAGCCGGAAAACCGGACCGCGCTTATCGATGCCGTGTACCTGGGTGTGAACAAGTTGCGAGACGCGAAGTATGCGCGCAAGGCCTTGCTGGTGGTTTCGGACGGCGGGGACAACCGGAGCCGCTACACCGAAGGGGAGCTGATGCGTGCGGTGCGCGAAGGCGAGCTGCAGATTTACTCGGTCGGCATCTTTGACGCCTATGCGCCCACGGTGGAGGAACAGAACGGCCCGCAGCTGCTGCACGAGCTTTCCGAGGCGACCGGCGGGAGGCTGTTCCAGGTGCACGATGTGCAGGATCTAAGCGATATCGCCGAGCGGATCAGCGAGGAGCTGCGGAACGAATACGTGCTGGGGTACACCCCTACAGATCGCCGACGCAATGGCGTTTGGCGTAAATTGAACGTGCGCTTGCTGCCACCGCCCGGCCTTCCGGAGCTGACGGTGCACAGTCGCGAGGGGTACTATGCGCCGTCGCAGTAACGGGAGTTGGGCCCGCACCTGGTTCACCCACCTCATGATCCTGGCAGCGCTGCCAGCATTACATCTCAGAGCCCAGAGTCCGACCCCTGCAACCCAGGGTACAACCGCTACCCCGCAGCGAAGCGCCATGCCGCCGGTACCCGCGGTGGACAGCGATCCCGTTCCCTCGCCGGATGGCTCGTCAGCGTCTCAGGGGAGCGCGGCAGCGGGTGCCGGCGCGCCCGGTGCGAATCCGGGTGTCGTGACCAACCAGAATGGGCGCTACACGCTGCGCGCCGAAGCCTACGAGGTGCGGCTGAACGCCTCGGTGGTGGATGGCTCAGGACGCACCATCGAAGACCTTCCACAGGATGCCTTCCATGTTTATGAGGATGGCGTGTCGCAGACCATCGTTGGGTTCCGTCACGAGGACGTGCCGGTGTCACTCGGCATTTTGATCGACAGCTCCGGGTCGATGTACGACAAGCGCTCGGCGGTCGATGCCGCGTCGCTCGATCTGGTGCGGCTGTCCAACCCGCAGGATGAAGCTTTTCTGGTGGACTTCAGCTCGGAGGCCTATATCGATCAGGACTTCACGAGTGACATCCGCAAGCTGCAGCAGGGCTTGAGCTACATCAAGTCGAGTGGCGGCACAGCGCTG
Organism: uncultured Acidobacteriaceae bacterium; assembly: GCA_964243395.1. GTDB lineage: Bacteria > Acidobacteriota > Terriglobia > Terriglobales > Acidobacteriaceae > Granulicella. The sequence continues at coordinate 4,052 of CAXTFS010000107.1, forward strand.
TACGACGCCGTGATCGCCTCGGCCGACTACCTCGCCAAGAACGGCAAGCGGTCCAAGCAGGTTCTGCTGATCGTGACCGACGGCGACGACAACGCGTCGAGTGCCTCACTGGAGCAGGCGATCCGCCGCGTGCAGGAGTTGGACGGGCCGGCGATTTACTGCATCGGTCTGCTGTTTGGCGAGGACACCAGCCGCAGCGAGGCGCGGCACTCCAGGCAGGTGCTGACCGAGCTGGCGGAGCAGACCGGCGGGGAGGCGTACTTTCCCCATTCGTTAAAAGAGGTGGACGGCATCACGCACGAGGTGGCACAGGACATTCGTGAGCAGTACACCATTGAGTACCGCAGCACCAAGCCGCTCTCGCAGGGCGGCTACCGCCAGATCCACGTGGAAGCCAAAGGCAAGGGGATTCGCGGCTTGCAGGTGCGCACACGTGCCGGGTACTTCCCGCGCGTGGGTTCCAGTGCGAGCAGCGACACGGGTGTAGCGCCGAGCCACTGATATACGCTACCGGCGCCAGTAAAACGGACAGCGGCTCAGCCGTGCCTGACTGACGGAGCTGGTAACAGCCTGCTAAAGTTCTTCCTGCCGAAGCTGCATCCAATTGCGCTTAGGGGGAGGACGCGCAGCGCCTTTCAACCGGAGGAACGAATGCTGGATCTGAAGACGATCAATGATGTGTTTGAGCGAGTAGTCGCGCGCGGTGATGACGCAGTCGCCCAGTGGCGAGACGGGACCGAGTGGAAACCGATCACGGCGAAGCAGATCTACGGCCGGGTGCGTGCAGTTGCCGAGTTGCTGCAGGGCTGGGGGATCAAGCCGGGCGACCGTGTAGCGCTGATCGGGGAAAATCGCTGGGAGTGGCCGGTTACGGACTTTGCCATCCTGGCTATCGGCGCGGCCGATGTGCCGCTGTACCAGACCACGACGCCGGAGCAGATGCGCTACATCCTGAACAACTCGGGTGCGCGGGTCATCTTTGTTTCGACCAAGGATCAATATGACAAGCTGACCAAAGCCGGCGACCTGAACTCGATTGAGCACGTTGTTGTCTGGGACGGGGGTGAGTTTGCGGGAGCAGAGAGCCTCCCCAAAGTCATGGAGCGCGCACCGCAACTCGAAGCGCGGGAGGCGGCCTTCGATGCGGCGGTCAAGGCGGTCAAGCCCGAGGATCTGGCCTCGATCATCTACACCTCAGGCACTACCGGTGATCCGAAGGGCGTGATGCTGACGCATGACAACATGGCGTCGAACCTCCACTTTTCAACCGATGGACTCAACATCGGACCGGGAGATCTCTCCATCTCCTTCCTGCCGCTGAGCCACGCCCTGGCCCGGCATCTGGATTACGCGATGTACGCCAACGGGGCATCCATTGCCTACCTGCCCAAGTTCGACGATCTGCCGGCGGCGATGAAGGCCGTGAAGCCGACAATCTTTCTGGCGGTGCCGCGCGTCTTTGAGAAAGTGCGCCAAGCTGTTGAGGGCCGAGCCAAGGGGTTCCAGAAGAAGGTGCTCACCTGGGCGTTGGCGCAGGGCGCGCAGCACACCGGCGAGGTTGCCGAGGGAAAGACGCCGTCTGCCCTGAGCTGGAAGCTGGCGGACAAGCTGGTGTTTGCGAAGGTGCGCGAGGCGTTTGGCGGGCGTGTGAAGCTGTATGTCTCCGGCGGTGCGCCGCTCGGCAAGGAGACCACGAACTGGTTTTTGGGCGCCGGCATCCGCATCATGGAAGGCTACGGCATGACGGAGACCTCGCCGGTTATCTCGCGCAACACCTTCGAGGCCTACCGCGCCAACACCGTCGGCAAGGTGATTCCGAATCTTGAGACGCGCACCGCCGCCGATGGCGAGCTTGAAGTCCGTGGCGCCTCAGTCTTCAAGGGCTATTGGCAGAACGAAGAGGCAACCAAGAAGGAATACACGCCGGACGGCTGGTTCAAGACCGGCGATATTGGCAAGCTGGAGGATGGCTACCTTGCGATCACGGACCGCAAGAAGGAGCTGATGAAGACCTCTGGTGGCAAGTACATTGCACCGCAGCCGATTGAAAGCAAGCTGAAGAGCGACGGCCTGGTGGAGCACGCTGCCCTGATCGGCGACAACCGCAAGTACGCGAGCGTCCTGATTGTTCCGAACTTCAAGGGCCTAGAGGGCTGGGCAAAGCAGAACGGTGTGAACGAGACCGACCATGCCAAGCTGGCTCAGGATCCCAAGGTGAAGAAGCTGTACGAGGGCATCATCGGCAAGATTAACGGCAGCCTGGAGCACCACGAAACCATCAAGAAGGTTACGGTGATTCCCGATGAGTGGAGCGTTGAGGACGGGGAACTGACCCCGAGCCTGAAGCTGAAGCGCCGCATCATTGCGGAAAAGTACAAGGACCAGATCGAGGCCATGTACAAAGACGGCCAGGCCGCTTAACGGTGGCTCGACCGCGGAACTGCATACGATGCTTCGCCGGACTGCTGCTCGTCGTTTTGACCGCGACGGCGCAGCAGCCAGGCGTGGCAACGGCGGTTCCAACCGTTGCAACGGTCCCGACAGATCACTACGGACCGCCCACCTGCACCGGTGTGCACGTCCCTGTGCACCGCGACACCGTAGAAGCAGCAAAAGCCGAGCAGGAACAGGGTGCGGTGCTGGACCACACACTGCTGGCTGCGGAGCCGATCGAGAACTTCGAGATCGAGCGGTACCGCCTGGCGGATTACGGCGACTGCATCGGACCGGGCGGGTGCTACTGGGCGGATCTAGATGCGCAGTACCGTCGTGCCGAAGCGGCGCTGGACGCGCAGATCGCGCTGCACAAACACGGCGAAAAGCTCGCGGTCGTCATGGACATCGACGAGACTTCGCTGTCGAGCTACTGCGAGATGAAGCGCGAGGATTTCGGGTACCTGCCGAGCCTGGCGAACGCCTGGGTTGTCAGCCCCGACGCGGCGGTAGCTATCCCTGGCGGCGTGCGGCTATTCAACCGGGCCAGGGCGGCTGGCGTGGCCGTGTTCTTCCTTACCGGTAGGCCGGGTGTGGCGAACAAGGACGCCGCTGTCCCGGCACACCCGGACGATCAGACGGCCGCTACGGCACGCAATCTCGAGAGCGCCGGCTACCACGGGTGGACGGGACTGGTACTGCGCGACGCCGCGGAGATCGGCATCCCGACAACGGCGTACAAGTCCGGCGAGCGGCAGCGGATCGTCGGCCAGGGCTACCGCGTCATCCTGAGTGTCGGCGATCAATGGAGCGATCTGCTGGGATCCCCGCAGGCGGAGATCAGCGTCAAGCTGCCGAATCCCTTTTATTTCTTACCGTAACGTGCCGACGCCCATGGAAAAGCCCCGCTAATGGCGGGGCTTTGCTGTTCAAAAGAACGAAAGCTAGAAGGCTTCCGCGCCAGCTTCTGCGACAGCATGGTCCTGCTTACCGAGACCGCCCGAGACGCCCACTGCACCGATGACCACTCCGCCCTTCTTCACGGGGACACCGCCGGCGAAGATCATGATCTTGCCATCGTTGGACGCGTGAATGCCGAAAAATTGATCCCCCGACTGCGACAGATCGGCCAGGGCCTTGGTTTCGATATTGAAGGCACGCGAGGTGAAGGCCTTCTTGATGGCGATGTCCACGGAGCCGAGCCATGCATCCGGCATGCGCTCGAAGGCAAGCAGATGGCCGCCGGCGCAAACGACCGCGATATTCATGGGTTGGCCGATCGCTTCGGCCTTCTTGGTGGCTGCTGCGATGATGCGGCGAGCGTCGTTGATATCCAGACTTTCGTGTGTGGTGCTCATCTTGTCTCCCTGGCTCTTTCGAGCCGCAGGAGATGAGATGCCGGATGCTCGGTTCCGGCGTGGTTTAGCGGCGGAAGAAGTCCTTCACCTGTTGAACAAACACGTCGCGGCCGATGTCGGAGATGGCCTCAGTGAGGGGAAGCTGTTTCGGGCAGGCCTGCACGCAGTTCTGCGCAAAGGAGCACTCCTGCACGCCGCCGTCGCCGGCCAGGGCGCGGAGCCGATCTTCCTTGAGCACGGAGCCGGCCGGGTCCATGTTGAAGAGCTTGGCCTGCGCGATCGTGGCGGCACCCACGAAGTTGGTGACGTCGTTGAACTGCGGGCACACCTCCATGCAGATGGTGCAGGAGATGCAATTCGACAGGGGATAGCGCTGTTCCTGGATTTGCGGCGCCTGGCGGGGGCCGGGGCCAAGATCGTACGAGCCGTCGATCGGTACCCAGGCCTTGACGCGCTTCAGGTTCTCGAAGAGGACGGAGCGGTCGACCGCCAGGTCGCGTACCACGGGGAACTTCGAAAGCGGCGCGAGGGTGATGGTGCCTGTGCCGTCGGGGCCGAGGAGCTTGTCGACCAGCGCGGAGCAGGCCATCATGGCCTTGCCGTTGATGCGCATGGCGCAGGAGCCGCAGATCTCTTCAAGGCAGTTGGCGTCGTAGGCGATCGCGGTGGACTCGTCGCCACTGGTGGTGGTGGGGTTCAGTGCGATCTCACCCAGCACTGACGTGATATTCATATTGCGCCGGTAGGGAATCGCGAAGGTCTCGGTGCGAACCGGCGCATCGGGCGAGGCCTGACGCTGCACCTTTACGGTAAAGGTGCGCTGCGAAGCGGGATGGCCGGGGGTGGTCACCTCCGCCCTGGTCCCTTCCATTTCAATCACGCTGGCCGCCATTGTCCTGTTCTCCTTCCCCTGCGTGCACCTCGCCGGTGGGCTCGGTGACCGGGTGCAATCCCTTGTTGCGCAACGCCTGTCGGCGTCCATCAATCCAGGCACCGTAAAGTACGACGGCGCCGTAAAGTAATCCACCCACCACCGCGAGAATGATGCTGAGCGTCGTGATTCCCAGGTGAACGCCCGTCATCGATCCTCCCCGATCCGCCTGAGGTTACGCCTGTCCCGCGGGCTCATCGCGGAGACCGGGTCTAGCGTTTGTGCTCCCCATCTTCCTGCTTCATGGCGCGCTGTGCCTCGGCGATGCCGGCTTCCTTGCTGGCCAGCGGTCGACCTCCCTGGAGAGCCTTCTCCTTTGCCTTGGAGCGTGCGTTGTAGACGAACATAAAGGCGAGGAAGCACGCGAAGACGACCGCCAGCAGAGTGTAGAAGAGATGGATATGTGTGTAGGGCATATCGAGGTCTGATGGCGTCCGAAGCTTGCCGGGGTAGCTGTGGCACCTGCAAACTCCGGCAAAGATTAGGCCGCCGCGTCATACCTCCTGGGCCGGGGAGTGATGTATTCGGTGTCCACGGCCTCGTACTCGATTTTTGGCGCGCCGTCGACGAAGAAGGCTTTCGTGGTTTTGAGGAAGCGCTCGTCATCGCGCTCCGGAAAGTCAGGCTTGTAATGGGCGCCGCGGCTTTCGTCACGAAGGGCCGCACCCTGCACGACGACACGGCTCAGGTGGAGCATGTTTGAAAGCTGGCGGGCGAACGCAAAGCTGGTGTTGGCCCACTGGCTCTTGTCGGAAAGATTGACGTTCCGGAAGCGCTCCTGCAGTTCGACGATCTTTGCATCGGCTTCGGCAAGCCCGGCGTTGTAGCGGATGATGGTGGCGTGGCGCGTCATGGTGTCGCCAAGCTCGCGCCACAGGCGGAAGGGATTTTCGGTGCCCTTGTTGTTGAGCAGCAGCGAGTTCATCTCGAGCTGGCGCCGCTTTTCGGCTGCGTGTCCACCGTCGCCTGGCAGGGCGGGAAGGGACCTGGCATAGGCCAGCGCGCACGGGCCGGCGACGAAGCCGCCGTAGATGCAGCTTAGGAGTGAATTGGCGCCGAGGCGGTTCGCGCCGTGGATGCTGTAGTCAGCCTCTCCGGCGGCGAAGATGCCCGGAATGTTGGTCATCTGGTTGAAGTCCACCCAGAGGCCGCCCATGGTGTAGTGCATGCCGGGGAAGATCTTCATGGGGACCTTGCGGGGGTCGTCGCCGACGAACTT
>CAXTFS010000108.1:0-9872 GCA_964243395.1 uncultured Acidobacteriaceae bacterium
CCGGGAAAGGCGCGCGACACGGTTGCGCATGGCGCGGACAGCATCTCGTTGCCGGTAACGGTGGCGATGGGGGCCAATGCACAGACGTGGATGCTGCAGCACGACGGAAAAATGTACGAAAGCCTGGTGAGCTACTACCCGGTTATCAACGGTCTGGACATCACCACGGGCGATGAGCGTCTCCATCCAACCACCTTGGCCGAAGCGCTGGGACGTCCTGTCGGCGACCAGGACGCGAAGGCCTGTTTCAGTTGCCACGCCACCAATGCTGTAGTCGATCACAAGCTGAACCTGGACTTCCTGAAGCCCGGGCTGACCTGTGAGCACTGCCACACCGATGCGGCCGTGCACATGACGAAGATCTCGCACGGTGATGACAGCAGCCTGCCAAGGGATCTGAGTGCGCTGTCGTCCGAGGACATGTCGAGCTTCTGCGGCCAGTGCCACCGCACCTGGGATACCGTTGTGCGCAGTCGCTGGATGGGTCCTACGAACGTCCGATTTCAGCCCTACCGGCTTGCCAACAGCCGCTGCTTCGATGGAGCCGATCCGCGAATTGGCTGCGTGGCGTGTCACAATCCGCACGAAGACGTGAAGCACGATGCGGCCTACTACGACAGCAAATGCCTCATGTGCCACAGCCCTTCGGTGACGGCTGCGGCGACGAATACCATCCACGCGAAGACCTGCCCCGTGGCCAAGAGCGACTGCACCAGCTGTCACATGCCCAAGGTTCCGCTGCCGAACGGGCACCTTGTTTTCACGGACCATCAGATTCGCGTCGTGAAGCCAAACGCGCCATACCCCAACTGACCTGGCGACGAAAAGCAACCGAACCGCCTACTTGCCTGGCCCGTGGCTTTGCTGCTCTTCGGTGATCTTGGCGACAATGGCGCGCTGCCGGGCTCCGTCTTCAGGCCGGTGCAGGCGGTAGTAGACCGTGGCAAGTTCCACGTGCGGTTCCAGCCAGTTCGGGTCTTCTTTCACGATCGTCTCGAGGTCGGTGACGGCGAGCGCATACTGCCCTGACGTGCTTTGCCACATGGCGCTTTCATACCTGGCCATGGCAGAGGAAGGGTTCGCTTTTACTGCACGATCGAGGTAAGGCTTGGCCTCGGAAAGGTTGCGACGCTTCAGCAGAATGGCGCCGAGGTTCAGGTTCGCATCGAAGTCTTCCGGATCCGCCTTCAGCGCGTCGCGGAACGCCGGCTCCGCTCCGGCAGGGTCGCCGCATCGATCCCTTGCGGTGCCCACCATCGTGTAGATGCGCGGAAGCTTCGGATTCAGCTGCAGGGCTGTCTCCAGGTCCTTGCGCGCCGCCTCCGATTCGTTCAGATCGAGCAACGTCGATCCGGCAAGGAAGTAGGCATCCGCGCCGTGGGTTGTGTCCGCGACGCGCTGCAATTTGGCGACAGCGTCGCGACGCTTTCCTGTAGCGAGCAGAGCCGTCGCATACACGTATTGGAAGTCCGGGTTACCGGCGTTCTCCGCTTCGAGCGGCTGGAGCATGACTGCTGCGTCGGCAGCTTTCCCGGTGCGCACCTCGCTGTCTCCCAGCAGAATGGCCAGTTGCACGTTGCGCGGTTGCGATTTCTGCACCTCCTCGAACTCGTGAATGGCGTCGGGAAGGCTGTTCTTCTTGTAATAGGCGAGACCCAGGTTCATGCGGATCTCGCTGTTCCCGGGGGAGGTGACCAGCGCCAGCCGGTACTGCTTAATGGCCTCGTCGAAGCGCCCGGTTCCGGCGAGAGCCGCACCGAGGTTCACGCGCGCGTCGGTTAGCTCAGGGCTGAGCTGCAGGACTCGCTGATAGTCGCGAATTGCGGTTGGGAGATCGCCGCGATGCTGGGCTTCCATCGCTGCGCCGAACAGGCGCTCGGCCTCCGGCTGTGGCGCTTGCCCGGCGAGAAAAGACGACGCGATAAGGAGTGCGACAGGAACCGCGAAGACGCCTCGCATGTTCAACAGGATACCTGCTTCCATGTGCGGTCGGTAAGCGTTCCCATGCTGTCAGGACCGTGTGATCGGTACAAAGGGACGACCCTTCACGATGCCCTGTCCTTCGCGGATCGTGACCAGCTGATTTGCCGCCAGTGCCGGGAAGGATTCGTGCTTCCCGTCAGGCCAGCGCACATCGATGCTGACGGTGGACGTCGTGCCCAGGCCAAAGTGCAGACGGGGATCGTTGGAGGACAGATAGCTGGCCTGGCTCATTACCTCCTGCGCCTGGGTTTTGCCGTCGTAGGTGACGACCACCCGTCCGCCGATGGCGCTGCGGTTGCTGTGCGTACCTTCCAGACGAACCTTGATCCAGTGGTTGCCGGCTGGGGCATCGTTGCGCAGCAGTGTGGGCGGGTCGTTCATGTTCATGATCAGGATGTCTAGATCGCCGTCGTTGTCGAAGTCGCCAAACGCGCAGCCACGGCTCACGTAACGCTGCGAGATCGCCGGCCCGGCTGCATCGCCGACGGGACTGAAGCGCCGGTTGCCGAGGTTGCGATACACGATGCGCGGGCAGCGTGACGGATACTTCTCGTGCACCCGCTCCAGCTCGGGATTGACGTTGCCGGTGACGAGGAAGATGTCGGGATTTCCGTCGTTGTCCAGATCGACGATGCCCGCGCCCCACGTCACATAGCGGGTGTCCGCGCTTAGGCCCGCGCTGACGGTCACGTCGTCGAAGTCGCCCTTGCCGTTGTTGTGGTACAGCCCGTTCGCCTGGTCCTGAAAGTGTGTCTTGACGAAGTCAATATGGCCATCGTGGTCGTAGTCTCCCGGACCGAGACCCATGCCGCCAAGGTTTTCTCCATCGTTGCCGACCGCGATTCCACGCAACAGGCCCTCCTCTTTGAAGGTGCCGTCGTGCTGATTCAGAAGGAGCAGGCTGGGAGTTGAATCGCAGGCCAGAAAGATATCGGGCCAACCGTCTTCGTCGACATCGGAGGCGACCGCCGTGAGCCCATAGGAGCCGCGCAGGGCCGCGATGCCTGACTCCTTCGAGACGTCGGTGAACGTGCCGTCGCCATTATTGCGGTAGAGGAAGTGCTGCGGAGCGGGCAGGCCGCGCGGGCCGCAGTAGACCGCGACGCCTTCAAAGTTGCAATTCGGCACGTCGAGCGAGGGCAGCGGGGCGTGCGCCAGGTCGAACTCGACGTAGTTTGCAACGAACAGATCGAGCAGGCCGTCGCGGTTGTAGTCGAGAAAGGTGCAGCCTGTGCTGAAGCGCGTCTTCGGGTGCAGCAGACCGGCCCTGGCGGTAATGTCGGTAAAGGTGCCGTCGCCATTGTTGCGGTACAGCTTGTTCTGGCCGTAGTACGTAACGAAGAGGTCTTCGAAGCCATCGTTATTGAAGTCGCCGACGCAGACCCCGCACGCCCAGCCAGCATCCGTAAGCCCTGCTTTGGCTGTTACGTCCTTGAAGGTGCCGTCGCGATTGTTGTGGTAGAGCCGGTTGCTGGCGCCGGAGGGTACACCCTCCAGCTTGCGTCCACTGAGGATGAAGAGGTCCATCCAGCCATCGTTGTCGTAATCGAAGAAGGCGCAGCCGCCGCCCATCGACTCGATGATGTACTTCACCTTCTCCACCCCGCCGTAGACCATCGTTTCAGTCAGGCCGGCAGCGTGTGCAACATCGACAAAGTTGGAGAAGGGAGCTGCCGTCGCTGACGGCAGCGCTGCGGCGAAAGCCCGGGGCAACAGGGCGGCGGGAAGCGCTGCGGAGGCGCCACGCAGGACCTCGCGGCGAGTCCAATCCTTCGTTCCACGGCCACTCATGTCAGGCAAGTATCGCTTTGTGGAGTGGAGGGTGTCCAGCGCAGCCGCAGGTAGCCTGCGGAGTTGCGCCTGGCGTGAACCCATCGAGATTCACAGGGTAGCGCGAGGGAATGATCGCGATTGCGTGAGCGCGGCGCGCCATGCTACGGTGGGGCCGCTCCCAGATTCATCCAGGATCTCCCTCCAAGACGGGATACATGCGGAATTCCATGTTTCGCCACGCTGCGCGATTTCGTCATGCCGTGCGGCTCTGCGTTCTGCTTGGCATCCCTGCCGCCCCATGGGCAACGGTTGCGGCCGACGCACAGCTTCGGGCCGACGGTCAGGCGCTTGCCACGAGTGCACCGCACGAGATCTCCCTGTTTCCCGCGCTGCACGACAGGAACGGGCCGTTACGCGGACTTACAGTGGATGAGGTAGCGGTGATCGACGCTGGACGTCGTGTCGACAGCCGTGAGCTGCAGCTGATCCCGGTTGGGAATGAGGATCCTCGGGTGGTGGCGTTGCTCTTTGACCGGCTCGACACGGCCAGCGCCAGGAATGCCGTGCACATTGCCAACCGCCTGCTGGAGCAAACGCGGGACAAGACCGGCGCGGTAGGTGTGTGGGCGCTGGATGGCGGACTGCGAGCGGTCCAGGCCTACAGCACGGACCGAGTGGCCGTGATTGGCGCCGTGCGCTCGCTTGTGCCGGAACCTGCCCAGCGTGTCGGGACACCTGCGGCCGCGAGCCATGCCGCGTCGCCCGCCGTGCCCGACGCGAGCGATGCACTGCTGGAAAAGACGGTCGCCAGCATCGCCTCAACCGACCGGCAGGTCACCACCGAGAGGCATTGTCCGCCGAATGTTGCTGCGCTGTGGGCCTTCGCCCAAGCGCAACAGGCACTGCCCGGACGTAAGGCAGTCGTCTACTTCACCGAGCAGGCACCGTCGAATCTGAACGCGATGGAAGACATGCAGGAGGTCGCCCAGAGCCTGAACGATGCGAACGTCACGCTGTACATCATCGATGTAAACCCGATGAACGGTGGCTTCGGTACGCGGCAACTGGCGGCCATAGCGATGGGTGGGCAGGCGGCCAGCAACCACTATGCGGTTGCGGCTGCGGATCACTCCACGGTTCCTCTCGCTGGCACGTTGGGCCTCAACAACATCGAATACACGACGATGACCGAGACCATTGCCAATCTGGAACTGGATGCGCCGGAAGGAAACAAATCGCAGCTTGAACGTTTGGCCACCGCAACCGGCGGCATCAGCGTGTCGGGCGGGGAAGACGAGCGGCGGATCAGCCGCGCCCTGGTGGCAAACCTCTCCAGCTACTACAGGATCGTCTATCCCGTGTCGAAAGATCAGCTGGACGGGAAGTACCATCCTGTCCTGGTCCGCGTTCTGCGACGAGGGCCCGAGATAAGTGCGCAGCTCGGTTACTTTATGCCGACGTCCCGAGGCACGAGTCCCGGACGAATGCTTGCTCTGCATGGATCGCGGGGTGCGGATGAGATCGAGCGGCTTTCTGCGGGCGCCACCGATGCGGATCTGACGCTGAGAGCCTCTGTGTTCCGCTTTGGCTTGGCGTCGAGTCAGCTGCACGCGGTACTTGCGCTGGAAGCCTCGGCGGAGCAGCTGGATGTGCATGACGACACCAGCACCGGGCTTTGTTCGCTGCACGCCGGCATTGCCGCGGCGGTGGAGGACGCTTCGGGTGCGACGGTGGCGCGGTTTACAGAGGACTTTCGTCCCCACGGAGCGCTCTCCTCGAAGCGGAGCTTCCAGGCGCAGGTCATTTCACTGAACCGGTCGATCGATCTTCCTCCCGGGCGGTATACCCTGCGGGCGGTTCTTCGCGACTGGAACACGGGACAGCTTGGCGCGCTGACACAGCCCTTCGAGATTGCTCCGGATGCGACGGATAAGAGCTTGAGTGACGTTGTGCTGGTGCGCTCGACCGAGTCACACCCGATGAGCGCCGGCGCCTCTCCCCTGATGTATGGGCAGCTCCAGATCGTGCCGAACCTCTCGGGTGAGCTGCCCGGCAACAACCGGACTGCGTCACTGTTCTTCGAGCTCTACCCATTCGTTGGCGACCCGAAGAGCCGGGCGCTCTACCTGGAGGTGGCCCGCAGCGGCAGAACGCAGGAGAAGGTGCCGCTGCAGCTGCCGGCAAAGGACCGCGATCTGGGATCGGCGCGCATGGCTCGCCTGGACCTTGCCAGTCTGAGCGGCGCGGTCGAACTCGACCTGTGCCTGGATGAAGGCGGCGTGACGTACAAACGGCATGTGGCTCTGACTGTTCCAGCCTCGGCGACGGCAACGGACTCGGCAACTTCGAGAAGCGCTGTGACCCCCAAAGTAGGGGAGCCGGAGCCGGACGGCGACCAGCCACGTGCCGAGCTCTTCGAGCTCGGCTCCGGACCTTCGGCTGGACCTGTGCTTTCCGTCCCCGATAGTGCCGCCATGATCGCCTCTGCCCGGGAGAGTGCGCTGCTGTACGCCAGGTCACTGCCGAACTTCATGTGCCTTGAGGCGATTGACAGGGCAGACGATCGGAAGGGTGCAGGCTCTTGGAAGCACCTGGATTCGATCGTCGAGCTGTTGCGCTACCAGGACCGGGCGGAGGATCGAACCGTGCTGCAGGTAGACGGCGAGAAGTCGAGCCTGCACGTGGACGATCTTGAGGGTGCGCGCTCCAACGGCGAGTTCGGCAGTGTGCTGCAGGCGATCTTCGAGCCCGATGCCGAAGCCAGGTTCACCTGGCAGAAGACCGAAGAGCGAGAGGGCGACCTGGTGCATGTGTTCGCCTACAGCGTCGACCTGAAGCACTCCAGCTACTATGTCAGCGATCATCGGGGCGCAAGAACCAGGGCTGCCTTCCACGGTTTGATCTTTGTGGACGACCACACCAGGGCCGTGCGCCGCCTGGTGGCGCAAACGGAAGGGATGCCCCGCACCTTCGGGATCCGGTCGAGCTGGATTGCCATGAACTACGACTACGTTGCGATCAACCGACACGACTACCTTCTGCCCACGGCCGGTGAGGTCGGCATGGTGCAGGACAAGGGGAAGGTTGTGCGAAATGAATTGCGCTTCAGTGACTACCGTCGGTTCGGTTCAAGGTCGAAGATCAACTACAACGGGCAAGCGGCGGCAGACACGCCCTGAGCGAGGATCATGAACGGGAGCTTGCGACCACTTTACCAATGCCAAGCCTCTCCGTTTCCTTTGGATGAGACCTTCATCTTCCTCAATGGGAATGGATGTGCTCAGCGAATCCTGAAATACTGGCTCATCGAGTCTCGGCAGGCATCGCAGGACCTGGTATACCGGAGCAACGATGAAGATGGGCTTTTGATGGTGTGCATCCACACGCGAAGAGATACGCGGTGATGAGACCGTTGGTCGCGAACGCCATTGCACAGGCGCTCGGGCACTAGGGGCGTCAGGTACGCAGGAGAGATACAGGTTTGGCAGGTGCTTTCGATACACAGGATGCGCAGTTCTCCAGACTGAGCCGGCGCGCTTTTTTGAAGGCTTCCGGAGCTACGGCGGTCGGGTCAGCTTTGCCGCTGGTACCCGCCGCCGCACAGACGGAAGCTTTGGCCAAGCCCGCGACGGGTGCGGAGCGGTACCGCCCGCTGGACTACGTCAACATTCTGCAAGGCACAGCCTCAACGTTCGAGTTTTCACGCGGCAACACCTTGCCGATCGCAGCCATGCCCTTTGGCACCGCGCATTGGACACTGCAGACAAACGACGAGTCCGGGTGGTTCTTCCATCCGGAGGCGCGCCGGTTGCAGGGCTTCCGCTGCACGCATCAACTCAGTCCCTGGTTGGGCGATTATGGCTGGGCCAGCTTTCTGCCGTTCCGCGGGGAGATCCGCCCCGAGCCGCAGGCACGATCGTCCTCCTACGCGGTCGAGCAGGCCAGGTTGGCGCCCAACAGCCTGGAGTTATTTCTGCTGCGATCGCGAGCGCGTGCAGAACTGATACCCGCCGAACGTGGCGCTCTGCTCACGGCCGACTTTGAGCAGGATGTGTTGTCAGGCGAGTGTGGTCTCCTGTTCGACGCTCCCGGTACGGCAGGCGAGGTGCGCCCGGAGCCGGCGAAGAAGCGCATCCTCTTTGAGTCGCGAGCCAACGCGGGCAGTGTCCCCGCGAACTTTTCCACCTACTACATCCTGCAACTCACCGAGCCGTGGACGAGTTTCGAACTGAAGGAGGCAAGCGGCAACCGGGTGGGGATCCTGCGCTTCGGGCAAGTGAAGCGCATTGAAGCGCGCATCGCGTGCTCCTTCATCTCCTTCGAGCAAGCTGGCGTGAACCTCGACCGCGAGCTAGGCGGTAAGTCCCCAGAAGACCTGCGTCGTACAGCCGCGGATACGTGGAATGACCAATTGGGACGGATCGAGATTGAAGGAGCCTCCGAGGAGCAGCGGCGCACCTTCTACTCCTGCCTGTATCGCACGTTGCTCTTCCCGCGGGTTTGGCATGAACCGGACGCGAACGGCGCGATGCATCATTTCAGTGCGTTCAACGGAAAAGTCGTTCCAGGCGTCATGTATGCGGATCACGGGTACTGGGATGTGTACCGCGCCTGGTATCCGCTGATGTCGGTCCTGTTCCCGGAGCGCCTGGGCGAGATCCTGCAGGCGTGGGTAAATGCCTACAAGGAGGGAGGCTGGTTTCCGCAGTTTCCATCCCCTGGGTATCGGGCCTGTATGACTGGCTCCCTGATCGATTCGGTGTTCGGCGATGCCGCGGTGAAGGGGATCGCCGGCTTCGATCTTGCGACGGCGTACGAAGGGTTGAAGAAGCACGCAACGACGCCGGGTGATCCGTCGAAGGGCTATGGCCGGGTTGGCTTCGACTACTACGACAGGCTGGGTTACGTTCCTGCGGATCGCATCCAGCAATCGGTTGCCGAGACGGTCGATGCGGCCTACGGCGATTTCTGTATTGGGCAGGTAGCTCGCGTGCTCGGTCACAATGGGGACGCTTCGATGTTCGGCAAGCGCTCCGAAAACTGGCGGCATGTCTTCGATAAGAAGACCAGGTTCTTTCGCGGCAGAAATGAAGACGGCTCCTGGTTGGAACCGTTTCGGTCCTTCCAGTGGGGCAGTCCCTATGTTGAGGGCAGCGCTTGGCAGCATCGCTGGGATGCGCCGCAGAACGTCGCCGGCATGATCGATGCTGCTGGTGGGCGCGAGGCTGCAGGCCATGCGTTGGAAGAGACGCTCACAGTCCCACCCATCTTCGAAGTGGGCGTCTATGGCAGCGAGATCCATGAGATGTCGGAGATGGCTGCCGTGGCGTTTGGGCAATATGCGCAGTCGAATCAGCCGAGCCATCATCTGCTGTACCTGTGCGCCCGTGCCGGACGCCCTGACCTGACACAAACGGGTGTTCGCAAGGTGATGAACACGCTCTACACCCCTTCCACCTTTCCCGGCGATGAGGACACCGGCTCCATGGCTGCCTGGTACATCCTGAGCGCGCTTGGCTTCTATCAGGTTTGTCCCGGCAGGCCTGAGTACACGGTTGGCAGCCCATTGTTCCCCAGGGCGACCGTGCATCTTCCCCGAGGCAGGACGCTGGTCGTTGAGGCACCGGGCAATACGCCAGACTCCTTCAAAGTGAAAGCTGTTTTCTTTGATGGTAAGCCGCTGACTGGTCCCACCATCGCCCATGCGGACCTTGTGCTGGGCGGGAAGCTTACCTTCACCATGGACATTTGAGGCGACGTTGAGGGCACACGCCCCGATTGCTGCCCGATACTTGGGGCAGGTCTGCAGCGAGGGCTCTCACCATAGGGAAGCTTGCCGTGAAGGTAGCTTTGCGGGAATGGCCGCCAAGACCCGACGCATTGGCATCCTAGCCTTTGTCGGATCTCGGAGATCTCTCGACGTTCAAGTCATGCGCGCCGGACCACCGGTAACCCTCACACCTAAACTGACCCGAAAGGTTACCCATGTTCACCCGTTCTGAAAAGCTTCTCATCCCGCTTCAAAAGCCCGCATCTCCAGATCCCAACGGCGCAGCAGCCATCCAGGAGTTGCTCGGCGGCAAATTCGGTGAGATGTCCACCCTGAACAACTACCT
>CAXTFS010000109.1:0-6830 GCA_964243395.1 uncultured Acidobacteriaceae bacterium
ACATCAGAGATAAAGGTGCGGTCGATACCAAAGTCCGTCGCCATGCGCAGCTGCGTCAGATTCTTGTCATGACGAAGCTGGCGAAGCCGCTGGCCGAACCGGCTGCTTACATCTTTGGGCAGATAGAAGTTTTCAGGATTCCGCATCGCAGCGCAGTTCAGTGGCCGCTCGATGAGAAATGAATTTGGGTTGTGTTCAAGGTGGCCGTGCATCATCATCGGTTTCGCTCCTGGACAGACGTCTTCACTCGGGCGCTACGAGGGCGCTTGATGAAGGGAGTAGCAGGACCCCCGGCAAAGGCTCAGCTGCGGTGCTCGGCGGGCGCGGCGGTCACAACTCTGTGCCACTTAGAATCCCACTAAACCGCACATTTGCATCCGCAGAGACCACAAGTGTCTACGTTCGCCGCCTCATGCCGCCTCTGAAAAGCTGCTGGGAACCGCCTTTCAGTGGCGTGAGGTTACCCGGGTGACTTTCGGCTCAGCGATGATGTTACTAGTAAGACCCTAGCCGGGTACTTACGGAAGTTACTAACTCAGAGTCCGGAGATCCGCTCCAGCGACCGATTTAAATAACGAATCAGTCAGATGCCACGCTGGTGCGCTACGGCCGTCATAGCCGGCTCGGTCGCCGCTTCAATGATCGACACTGGCCCCGCGCGCTGCTGGCGGTACATGCGGCCGAGGTACTCCCCAATGATGCCCAGAAGCATCGCGTTCATGCTGATGGAAACAAGGATCAGCGCCGCCAGGGTGGTAAAGCCGGCCGGCCATGGACGGTCGAGCACGAGCCGTCCCACGGCGTAGCCGACCATCATGACCAGGGTCAGCACGCTAACCACCAAGCCGAAGTAGGTGGCCAGACGCAACGGCACGGTGGAATGGTTCAGAATGCCATCCAGCGCAAGGGACAACAATTTGGAGATGGGAAATTTGCTTTCCCCGCGCTCGCGGGCGGCCCGGGTGTAAGGCACGCCGACCTGGCGGAAGCCCAGCGTCGCGATCTTGCCGCGCAGATAAGGGTTGGCGTCCGGCTGCGCGCACACCAGATCGATGATGCGTCGGCTGATGAGCCGGAAGTCGCCGGCATCGACCGGCAGCTTCTCTTCGCTAAGCAGGTCGATCAGGCGATAGAAGACGGAACGGGCCGCGGTGATGGTGCGCCCCTCCTGCCGCTCCACCCGTACGCCGTACACCACGTCGGCGCCCTCCTGCCAGAAGCGAAGGAACTCGGTAATCAGCTCGGGTGGGTCCTGCAGATCGACATCGAGCTGGATCGCGGCATCGCCCTGGCACTGCATGTAGCCGGTGAGGATGGACCGTTGGAAGCCGAAGTTACGTGAAAAACGGAACGCCCGCACCCGCGGGTCCCGGTCTGCCAACTGGTTCAGCAGCGCGAAGGTCTTGTCGTGGCTGTGATTGTCGGTAAAGACGAACTCAAAGCGGAACTCGTTCGCCAGCTGCGCCGTAAGGGCTGACACCCTGTCGTAGAAGGGAACGACGTTCAGTTCTTCGTTGTAGACCGGCACAACAATCGAAATCAGCGGCAGGGAACCCATGGCAGTAATCATACGGGCGGTTACCGCGAAAGGTATCAGCCTTGCAGCGCCTCGGCAGGTACCTTCGCCGCTTGCTTCTTGACAAGGATGGAGGCCCAGGTACGGCGAAGGCCCTCATCCAGCCCCACAGACGGCTGCCACTTGAAGACCTCGAAGGTGCGGTCGAGCGCCGATTGGTAGCGGAAGATCTCGCGCGGAATGTAGGGTCGCACGCCGTAGAGCACCAGGCCCTCGGTGCCGGTGATGCCCTCGATGCGTTCCAGGCACTCGCGCACGGTCACGACCTCACCCGAGCCGACGTTCCAGACGTTGTTCTCAATCCCGGGCGTCACGAGGCCAAGCAGGATGGAGTCGACGACGTCATCGACATAGACGAAGTCGCGCGTCTGTTTGCCCTCGGTGACATCGATGGGCCGGCCTTCCGCGAGCGCTTCCATCACCATGGAGATGAGCATGCGCGGCGACTGCCCCGGCCCATACACCACCGTGGGCCGCAGGATCACCGTCTGCAGGCCGAAGGAGCTGTAAAACATTCGGGCGTAGGCGGTTTGCGCTGCCTTGCTCGCTGCATAGGGCGAGGGCGGATCGAGCGCGAGCGCCGGGTCAAAGGGCGCCGCGTTCTGGCCGTACTCCTCCGTGGAGCCCATCAGGATCACACGCTCCACCCCGGTCTGGGCGCACGCGGTCAGCACGTTGATGGTCGAAAGCAGGTTCCACTCCAGCGTCTGCGCAAGGGAGGCGTAGCTGCGCTCCGTCGACACAAAGGCGCTGAGATGGACAACCAGGTGGGGCGACGTCTCGCGGATGGCGTCGCCCATGCGGCAGACGTCCTCGACGACGATCCGCTGCACGGCGAAGGGCAGGGCATCGAGGGCTGCGGTGGAGCGCCCTTTGCCGGTGATCGCCACCAGCTCTGCACCCGCGCCATGCAGCGCGTGCAGAAGGGGAATCCCAATAAAACCTGAGGCCCCGGTGACGGCGACTCGCTTTCGGTACAGTGCGGACAGAGCTGATTGATCAGATAAGGACATTCGGCCGTTTGCTCTTGCTCAGGTGCGCCCAGTCTATCGTATGGCCTGCGGCATCCCCGGGCCGGGCTGCAGACGGGGGAGTCAGGGCATACGGCGTTAGTGAACGGCCTCGCCTGCCGGAGCGCCTTGTCCGGGCCGGTTCTTGCTCAGCAGGAAGCCGAACGCCACCAGAAAGACCGACATCCAGCAGAGCACACGGTAGATGTCCTGATACCCCATAACCGAGGCCTGCTGGTTCAGCTGTTGATAGATCGACGCCTGCGCCATCGCGTGTGCATCGGCAGCGTTGCCGGTGGTCGCCTGGAAGGCACCGGTAAGCGCACTCAACTGGCTGGTGTAGGCCTGGCTGCCGGGTTGCATGTAGTTCTGCAGACGAGCCTCGTGGAACATGGTGCGCTGCGTGACCTCGGCCCCGGTAAGTGCGATCAGCACGCTGCCACCCACGTTGCGCACGAAGTTGATGATGCCGGAGACCTGGTTGGACGCCTCACGCGGCAGGCCGACGTAGGCGGCATTGGTGATCGCAATAAACGCAAACGGGATCGGCATGACCTGGAGCACGCGCAGAAAGGCGTTGTAGTTGAACGACATACCGAGCGAGATGTGCGTTGAGGAGTAGTAAAAGCTGAAAGCAAAGAATGCGAAGCCCAGCACCACCAGATTGCGCGCTGCAAATCTGCCGACCGCGATCCCCGCCATGGGCATCATGATCAGCAACGCGATGCCGCCGCCGGTCAGCGCCTCGCCGGCCTTGGTGGCGGTGTAGCCGAGCAGCTCCTGCATGAACTGTGGCTGCAGCACCGTCGCCGCATTCAGCACGCCGCCGACCAGCAGCATCAGCAGGCAGCAGATGGCGAAGTTCTTGAAGCGGAAGAGCTTCAGGTTCATTAGCGCATTCTTGGCACGCAGCTCCCACCACACCAGACCCGCCATGCCAAGGATGAACAGCGAACCGAACAGGCGAATGAAGTCTGAGCTGAACCAGGCCTTCTCCTCACCCTTGTCGAGGAACACCTGCATGCCGCCCATTGCGAGCGTGAGAAAGCCCAGCCCGATGTAGTCCAGGTTGCGCA
This sequence comes from uncultured Acidobacteriaceae bacterium, assembly GCA_964243395.1. GTDB lineage: Bacteria > Acidobacteriota > Terriglobia > Terriglobales > Acidobacteriaceae > Granulicella. Next base: position 3,663 of record CAXTFS010000109.1, read on the forward strand.
AGTTGGCACGATCGCCTTTGATCCACGGTGGATCGTCCACAAACCGTGAGACAAGAAAGAGTGCCAACGCACCGACCGGGATATTGATGTAAAAGATCCAGCGCCACGAGTAGTTATCGGTGATCCAACCACCCAGTGTGGGGCCGATCGACGGCGCCAGCACAGCCACCAGACCATACAGCGCAAAAGCCTGGCCGCGACGCTTCTCATCGAAGCTGTCCGCCATGATGGCCTGCGCCATCGGCTGCAGACCACCACCGCCCGCACCCTGAATCACACGCGCAATCAACAGAATGGGCAGCGAGGGAGCAATGCCGCAGAGAAAGCTCGCCACCGTGAACAGCAGGATGCACGACATGAAGAAGTTCTTGCGGCCGATGACGCTGGAAGCCCAGGCGCCGGCAGGCAGCACGATGGCATTGGAGACGAGATAGCTCGTCAGTACCCACGTGCCCTGGTCCTGACTCGCGCCCAGGTTGCCGGCGATGTGCGGCAGCGCCACGTTCGCAATGGAGGTATCGAGCACCTCCATAAACGCGGCCAGCGCAACCGTCGCGGCAATCAGCCACGGGTTGACTCTCGGCTTCCACTGATCCGTCATCCTCTAGGCTCCTGCCCGCTGCAGCGATCGCGTCTCCGCCGCTCAAGTACTGAGTCTCTGAAGCAGATTAAGATGCAGAACTCTTTCGGCAAACGGCTCCTGCACAAAGAGAAAGGCACCTCGCGATGAGGTGCCTTTTCTCTGGACTCCTAAGAAGAGCTAGTCGCCTGCTACCGGCTCTTCAATCTCCGTGACTACTTCGGCCTTGGCCATCGGAGCTGCAGCCTTGATGCCACCCATGGAACCCAGGCCACCGATCTCGCCGATGGCCACAAAGCCACCCGGCAGCTCGGGCTCCTTCAGGATTTCCTTGCGGTACAGCTTGGCCATGCGGGAGTTCTCCGCATCCTGCTTCAGCTTAGCGTCGCGTGCGCGAATCTTCTCTTCCCGCGCATTCTTCGCGATGCCGGACTTCTCGAAGGTATCGTTGGCAGCGGAGTCTACGTGCTCCTGGTTCAGGACCAGGTCATACTTCTCCTGCTTCTCAATGCCCACCTTCTTGCCGCCCGCGAAGATCTCATGACGACCATGCTCCTCGTACCACTTGGTGAGCGTGGAGGTCATGTGCATCTTCTCGATGATGTTGCGCCAACCCACGCCCGTGTTGTACGCGCAGAAGCTGATCTCGCCCTCTTGCGTCGCGTACGGGATGATGCACTGCTCGGTGCGACGGAAGTCGTAATTGAAGAGATCCTGGAACCACATCCCGGCGATAAAGAGGAAATTCCACCGATCGCCGCGACGCTTCTCGATGTCAGCCTGGGTGCGGTCAGCGGTGACCTTGCCGTAGTTGCGTCCGGAGGCGCCAAAGCACTTATCGAACTTCTCCAGCAGCGAGAAGATGCTGAAGTGCGTGGGTGCCTTCTTGGGGTCGTAATTGCGGATCAGGGCGAGCGCCGCACCAACAATGGTGAGCACCTTGCCGCGAGCCGCATCGTTGACCTTGGCGATGTCTTTCGCGAGCTGCGTGGCATCCAGGAATGCCGTGACGGGCACAGCTTCCTTGGTTTCCTTGTCGATCATCAGCGCCATGCCGATGCCGCAGTTCGGGTGGCAGCCACAGGAGAGCTGGCCCCAGTCGTGCTGCGGTCCGTGCACCAGATCGGCCCAGTCCGAGAAGGTCGACATGAAAGAAATCGGGAACCAGTCGCGCGTCGACTCACCAAGACCGGTCTGGTCATGGATGTCATGCGCAAGGTGCGACAGCGTGTAGCGCTGCGCCATGCGGCGATCGTCGGAGACAGCCTCGTCGCGACCTGTGAAGCTCACCGGCTGGAACGAGAGGAAGTTGATCTTTTTTGGGTTGTCCAGCGCGAACTGGATGATGCGGCCAACCTGCTCATTGTTGATGCCGTTGATGATGGTCGTCACGGGGACGATATCGACGCCGGCTTCATGCAGGTTGTGAATGGCCTGGAGCTTCACATCGAACGCGTTGCCAACCTTGCGGTGCGAGTTGGCCGCGTTGCCGATGCCGTCAAACTGCAGGTAGGCGTAGCGAAGACCGGCTTCCGCCGCAGCCTTCGAGAACTCCTTGGACTTGGCGAACTCGATGCCGTTGGTCGCGGCCTGGACGGAGTTGTACCCAACCTTGCGGGCGTACGCGACCGCATCGAGGAAGTACGGGCTCAGTGTCGGCTCACCGCCGGAGAACTGCACGCTCATCTGACGACGCGGCTTGATCTGCACGGCGTTGTCGAGCATGGTCTTGATCTCGTCCCACGTCAGCTCGTGCACAAAGCCGACCTGGTTGGCGTCCATGAAGCATGGATCGCACATCATGTTGCAACGGTTGGTGAGATCGATGGTCAACACCGATCCACGGCCGTGCGTCACGGTTGAGGTGCCGTGGTTGTGCAGCTTTTCGTCATTGTGTGCACGGATGTCGCGGCCAGGAAACACCTCTTCGAGGTGGCGCATCATCGGCGGATCGATGGACATGACGTCCTCGAAGTGGCCGTGAATCGGGCAATCCTTCACCATCAGGATCTGATTGTCGCGCTCAATGATCTGCGCCTTGATCTCGCCGACCTTCTCATTGAGGAGGATCTCGTGCGGGAGCTTGCCGTCGATGATCGACTGGCGGATCTCCGGAATACACTTGGGGCAGAGCGAATCCGTCGTACGCGGCCAGCCGAGTGGCGGCTTTTCTTTCTGGTACGACTTCAGGAGCGGCTTATCGCTCCACTTGGGCGTGAAGCTCTTGTTGGGGCTGATGCCGTTAAGCTTGCTGAAGACAGACCAACCGGCCTTCGCGCCCAGAACGACGCCCTTTTCGAGAACCTTGGTAGCTTTTCCCATTGCTGTGTGCTTCTCCTGAATGTGTGTTCGCGCGGTCTTTATGTGATGCGGTCCGGGGCCTGATGACGCAGGCTGTTCTTTCTTAGCCTAGCCATCACAAACGTACCTGCGAAGTCCCTAGACAGGTGCATCCGGAGGTACCGTTACCGGCGCACTTTGTCTGTACAGCTTTCAGGGTAGGCACAAGGCGCTGTCCCGTCACCGCTTTCGCAGTGAACGGCAACATGCGCCAGCGAACGGGGATCCGAGTGCGGCAACGGAACAGT
>CAXTFS010000109.1:6840-9750 GCA_964243395.1 uncultured Acidobacteriaceae bacterium
GGCCAGTCTACTGACCCGCCGCAGCTGCCGCGGATGCCGGGGGCGTGTCGTTCAGGTACGTGGAGAGCCACTCCACCCAGCGCCGGCGCACGTCCCGCGACCGAACCGGGTCCGCAGGCGAGTGACCCGCCACCGGGTAGGCAAAGAAGTGCGTCGTTACGCCGTCCTCTTTAAGAATGCGGTACAGCCGAAAACTCTGCGTAATCGGCACGCGCGCGTCGCCGGTGTCGGACAGGATCAACGTCGGAGCCTTGATGTTGCGGGCATACGTGATCGGGCTCTGCGCCTGGTAGGCCTTCAGCCGCTCCGGATCGTTCGGCGAACCACCGAAGTTATCCCCCACCGTCGTCACGCCGTCGCTCAGGTTGTACATGTCGATCCAGTCCGTGACCGCCGCGCCGTCCACGGCGGCACGCCAACCGGGGTAGTTGCCCAGCAGCCAGGTGGTCATGTAGCCGCCATAGCTCCAGCCGGAGACCGCAACCTTGCGGTCGTCGACAATCCCGCGTGCCTTCAACATCGCGACGCCAGCCATGACATCGCGTCCGGGACCTGCACCGGCATCGTTCCAAATCGCCGCCTGGTAGCGGTTTCCAAGATTGTCCGAGCCGCGGTAGTTCGGCTCAAACACCAGCCATCCCTGCGCGGCAAACAATTGCGGCACCGGCGAAAACGCGGTCTTGGAGCAAGACGTGGGCCCGCCGTGCACATAGAGCACCAGCGGGTATTTGCGGCCGGCGCTGTAGTCGGGCGGATAGGTGAGCACACCGTCGGCCTCCATGCCATCCGGCTTGCCGGCTGCGTCGACAGTCGGCCAATGCAGGGCCTCTGTCCTGCCGATCTGCAGCGTGTCGGTCATCGCATTGAAGTCGGTCAACCGTACCGGGGCCGCGCCGGGGCTGGGCTTCAGGTAGAGCTCTGTCCCATGGTGTGCCGTGGTCCCGACCAGGGCCAGCTCGCCCTTGGGACCGAAGGTTGTCTCCAGCCAGAACCCGTTCGCCACGGTGACGTCGCCCATGTCGAGCTTGCGGGGTGCGCCGCCGGCCAGAGGCTGCAGCCACAGGGAGGTCGTCACGCCGTCATTGCCGCCTACCAGCAACTCTTTGCTGTTCGCCGTCCAGACCGCGCGCACCAGGTTGTGGTCGATCTCGGGCGTGGCAACGCGCTCCGCTTCGGCGGGCACGGGCGTGGACGACGCTTCGTTGTAGTCGATGACGTTGATGGCAGTCTCATTCCACTGCTTGCCGTCGCGCGGATACCAAAAGGCCACGTGCTTGCCGTCTGGCGAGACCTCCGGGTACTGCTCCAGCCGTGTGCGCGTGGTCAGCGGATGCGACTGGCCCGTCGTCACATCGAGCACCTCCAGCGTGGTGCGTTCGGCATCGCCGGAGAGCGGCGATTCGGCTCGGACGTAGAAGATCTGCTTGCCATCGGGCGAAAAGTTGATCGGCGACGCCGGCGCACCGGGAGGAAAGCTCACCGGGAGCGACCACTCGCCGGAGGTCAATCGGCGCGCCGTGCCGGTGCCGTCCGCGGGCGTGATCCAGATGTGAGCCGAGGGCGAAAAGCTGGTCACCAGGTAGTCGTTTTCGGTGATCTCAAAGGCGTCGTCATATTTGTCCCGCTTGGGCGCGTCATCGGACGCAACATAGGCGATGGCATGCCCATCCGGCGCCCAGGCGATCTGGCTCACGCCGCCTTCATTGTGGGTCAGCTGAAACGAGTCGCCGCCCGCCATGGGGAGCACAAAAACCTGCGTGTGCTTCTGCTCGTCATTGGCCAGGTAGGCGAGCCGATCGCCTGCAGGCGACCAGCGCGGAAAGCCGATATGCGTCTTGCCCCGGGTCAGCACCACCTGTGCCTTCGTCGCCACATCCACCAGCACCAGCTCGGAGTTGTAGTGGTTCTCCTTCAGATCCGGACGCGCCACCACAATCGCGATCTTCCGGCCGTCGGGCGAGATCTGCGGATCAGTCACCCGCACCAGGCTGGAGACCGCGTCCAGGGTCACCCGGTTCTTGGCTGCGGGGGAATTCGCCGCCTGGGCCAGGGAGATACCCGGCAGAGCAAAGGACACGATGCATGGCAGGGCTACAGACAAGAAGGCAAGGCAAAGGGGGCGGGAACGCATCCGGTGGGGGCTCCTGGAAGGGGTGTCTTCGCAGCATAGCGTACCGTTCGACGGGCGGGACGCCAGATGGCCGCGATCCCGATGGCCGCGATCTCGCTAGACTGAAACGCATGTTGTCTCGTGCGGGCCTTTGGCAGTCTCTTCTTTGCGCTCTGCTGGCGGGCGGGGGCGCGGTTCTGGCGCAATCGCAGGAAGCGGGGCCGCAGGGGCCAACAGCGCCGACCATCACCGTGCAGTCGCAGCTCGTCCTGGTGCCGACCGAGGTCCGCACCAAGAAGGGCGACGTCCTCTTCGGCCTGACGGCGGAGGACTTCACCATTGAGGCCGATGGCGTACCGCAGCGCGTGCAGATGGAGGACGCCGAGACGCCCGTGCCGCTGTCCCTGGTGGTGCTGGTGCAGTGCTCACGCACCTCGTGGCGCGAGGGCCCCAAGACACGCGGGCTGAGCACCATGGTGGATGCCATCGTCGGTGGCGCGCCCGCACAGGTGGCCGTGGTCGACTTCGGCAAGGAGCTCGAGCTGCTCACCGGCCTGACGCCCGACCCCGACAAGCGCGCCGCCGCCTTTGCCAAGCTTGAACCCTGTGAGGATGATCCCGGCGACGCCATCTTCGACGCGGTCGCCTACGCGAACAAGCTGCTGGACCGCCACCATGCCCCGGGCCGGCGCATGATCCTGCTGGTCTCCGAAACCCGCGATCATGGCAGCCTGGCAAAAGCGCCGGCGGTCATCGCGACGCTGAACCGCTCCAATACCGTGCTCGATGCCGTGAGCTTC
>CAXTFS010000110.1:0-9695 GCA_964243395.1 uncultured Acidobacteriaceae bacterium
GCTTATCGGACCGGGACTTCGACTCGCTCTTCACCGTCGACAAGCCCGTGATCTTCAACTTCCACGCCTATCCCACGATGATTCACAAGCTCACCTACACGCGCAAGAACCATGCCAACATGCATGTGCACGGCTATCGCGAAAAGGGCAACATCGATACGCCGCTCGAGCTCGCAATCATCAACAAGATCGATCGCTTCAATCTCTGCATCGACGTCATTGATCGCGTGCCGGAACTGCAGAAGACGGGAGCGCATGTGAAGAACTGGCTACAGGATCAGATCACGGAGAGTCTGACCTACGCGTATGCCGAAGGTATCGATAAACCCGAGATCAGCAACTGGATCTGGCCTCAGTAAGGATCGCCCATGCCCGCAGGTCACCAGGATCAGCCGATTCTTGTTCTCAACAGCGGCTCCTCGTCGCTCAAGTTCGGTGTTTATGCTCGCGGGGACAACGATGAAGTCCTGCTCGCGAGCGGCAGCGCTGAGGGCATCGGGCGCCCCGACGGTACGCTGCGTCTTAAGGACGCTCAGGGGGCACAACTGCTCGCTGAAGATCATGTGCTCGAAACCCAGAACGATGCCCTGACAAAGATTGCAGCCGCGATCAACAAGAACCTGGCAGTCCCACCGGTAGCCGTGGGCCATCGCATTGTGCACGGCGGCCCGCACCTCCGCGAACATCAACGCCTCACGCCGCAGGTCCTGGATCAGTTGCAGGCATCCGTGCATCTCGCCCCGTTGCACATCCCAGAAGCGCTGAAGCTCATCAAGCAGGCCGAGTCTGTGTTCCCCTCGATTCCGCAATTCGGCTGCTTTGATACAGTGTTTCACCGCACCATGCCGCCGGTCGCCGCAACCCTTCCTCTGCCGCTGCGCTACCGTGATGAAGGCGTGATTCGTTACGGCTTTCACGGTCTTTCGTATGAGTCGATTGTGTACCGGCTACGCGACCACGTTCCGGCAAAGGCGGTCTTCGCGCACCTTGGCAATGGCGCCAGCGTCACAGCTGTGCTCGATGGCAGATCACTTGACACCTCCATGGGCCTGACGCCGACGGGCGGCGTTCCGATGGGTACACGCAGCGGCGACCTTGACCCCGGCGTGGTGCTGTACCTGATGCGCAACGAAGGCCTCGACGCCGACGCTCTGGAGGTCCTGCTCAACCAGCACGCTGGCCTTGCCGGCCTCTCCGGCGGCGAGAGCGACATGCAGGCCCTGCTCGCACGCGCCGCAGCGCACGACGCGGACGCTGACCTGGCCGTGAACGCCTTCTGCACGGGTGTGCGCAAATACATCGGCGCGTATGCTGCGCTGCTGGGTGGCGTCGACCTGCTCGTGTTTACCGGCGGCATCGGGGAGCATAGCGCGGAGGTTCGCCGCCGTAGCTGCGAAGGGCTGGCGTTTCTTGGCCTGGACGTTGCCGACGAAACCAAGGTCCTCGCGCTGCCGAGCGAAGAGGACGTTCAGATCGCGCGGCACTGTCGCGCGTTGATGGGTTAGCTGCAGCGTTCTTCCGTCCCGACCCACACCATTCGACAGCGAACAGAGCGACGTTGCATGCTATCCATGCTGCGGCATGAGCGGGCACGGCTCGGCGGGCGTTGATCCCAGGTCCCGGAGTCCGTATGCCGCCCACGCTCACCACCATCGCTCCTTCACTCGCAACGGAGTTCACGGCCCGGCTCAGGGCAGCCACGGGGGCCGAGGTTCGTTTCGACGATGCCTCGCGCGCCCTGTATGCCTCCGATCTGTCGCACTACCGCCAGGTTCCGCTGGGGGTCGTCATTCCAAAGACGATCGACGATGTCGTTGCCACGGTGGCGCTCTGCCGTGAGTACGGCATGCCGATCTTTGGCCGTGGTGCGGGCACCAGCCTCTCCGGACAGACCTGCAACGTCGGCGTGGTCCTTGACTTTTCCAAGTACCTGCATCATGTGCTCGAGTTGAACGCCGACGAACGGTACGCCTGGGTAGAACCCGGGCTCATCAACGATCATCTACGCGCCGCCGCCGAGAAGCATGACCTCACCTTTGCGCCGGATCCCGCAACGCATGCGTATTGCACGCTTGGCGGCATGATCGGTAACAACTCCTGCGGTCCGCATTCGGTACTGGGTGGGAAGACCAGCGAGAACATCGAGGAACTTGACATCCTGCTGTACGACGGCACGCGCATGACCGTCGGAGCCACAAGCGAGCCAGAACTCGAACGCATCATCGCCGCGGGTGGCCGTCGTGGTGAGCTGTATCGCAGCCTCCGCGAACTGCGCGATGCCTACGCCGACGAGGTGCGCGAACGGTATCCCAACATCCCGCGACGTGTCTCCGGCTATAACCTCGACTACCTGCTGCCGGAAAACGGCTTCAACGTGGCTCGTGCGCTGGTCGGTACGGAGAGCACCTGCGTTCTTGTGCTGCGCGCGAAGACACGCCTCATCCAAAGCCCCCAACACCGTGTTCTGCTACTGATCGCCTATCGAAGTGTCTTTGCCGCGGGCGATCAGTCGCCGCACATCAACGAGCTGGGGCCCATCGCGATCGAAGGTTTTCAGCGCCGCGTGATCGACAATGCATTGCGCATGGGCAAGCACATGCCAGGCATCGACTTTTACCCTGAGGGCGATGCCTGGCTGCTGGTCGAGTTCGGCGCTGACAGCGAGGAAGCAGCGCACGCGATGGGCCAGGCCGCATTGCAGTGGGTCGAGCAAGAGGACCACGATCATTGCGGTGTACGGCTGCTCGAAGATGTCCGGGAACAGCGAGCGGCGATGGAGGTGCGTGAACTGGGCCTGGGCGTCTCGCGCGTTCCGGGCGCAGAAGAGGACACCTGGGGCGGTTGGGATGACGCGGCCGTCGAACCGAAGAAGCTCGGCGCGTACCTGCGGGACTTCTACGACCTGTGCGATCGCTTCGGCTACTTCGTTGTGCTGTACGGACACTTCGGCCAGGGCTGCGTTCACACCCACATGAACTTCGATTTGAACACCGTCGAAGGTGTCGCCAAATACCGGCGCTTCGTCACGGAGGGGGCGCATCTTGTCGTAAGGTATGGCGGTTCGCTCTCGGGTGAACATGGGGATGGCCAGGCACGTGCCGAGCTGCTGCCCATCATGTTCGGTGACCGCCTCGTCCAGGCCTTTGCGAAGTTCAAAGCGATCTGGGATCCGACCGGCAAGATGAATCCGGGCAAGGTGGTCGACCCCTATCCACTCGACAGCAACCTGCGCACGGGGCCTGACTACAAGCCGCTGCAGCTGCCCACCATCTTCCAGTTCCCGGACGACGGCGGCAGCATGGCCGGCGCAACGGAGCGCTGCTTCGGCGTCGGCAAGTGCCGCAAGCTGGAGGGCGGCACCATGTGTCCCAGCTTTCAGGTGACACGCGAGGAGAGGCACTCCACCCGCGGCCGCGCCCGCCTGCTGTTTGAGATGCTGCGGGGGGACGCGCTTTCGGATGGATGGAAGGATGAAGGCATCAAGGAGGCGCTCGACCTCTGCCTGGCCTGCAAGGGTTGCAAGGGCGATTGTCCTGTGTCGGTGGATGTGGCGACTTACAAATCCGAGTTCCTTGCGCACTACTATGAGGGCCGTCGCCGCCCCAACTATGCGTACAGCATGGGGCTTATCGATAAGTGGGCAACCATCGGTTCACGCGTTCCTCAACTCGCGAACCTCTTGACGCAGACACCAGGTCTGAGCGCGCTCGCCAGGAAAGCAGCCGGGGTCACGCAACATCGCGAGATGCCTGCCTTTCCCAGGCAGAGCTTCAAGCAGTGGCTACGCAAGCGTTCCTCGCCGACCATGAACGCGACGCGTGGGGAGGTGATCCTCTGGGCCGATACCTTCAACAACTACTTCACGCCGCACACCGCGGAGGCCGCCCTTGCCGTGCTTGAAGATGCGGGATTTCGTGTGCGGGTGCCACGCGAACATCTATGCTGCGGTCGGCCTTTGTATGACTTCGGCATGCTTGACCAGGCCAGGGCGTACCTGCGCAAAATCCTGACCACGATGGCCCCAGAGATCGCAGCCGGCACGCCCATCGTCTGCCTTGAACCAAGCTGCGCGTCGGTGTTCCGGGATGAGCTGACGAATCTGTTCCCGAAGGAAGACGCTGCGCAACGTCTGAGCAGGCAGGTGGTCCTCTTCCCCGACTTTCTTCAGCAGGTTGGGTACAAGCCGGGCGTTCTGCAAGGCAAAGCCGTCGTGCATGGCCACTGTCATCACAAGGCCTTGTGGAGCATGGCTCCGGAGAACAGCCTGTTGCAAGCGGCAGGCATCATGACCGACGTGCTTGACTCCGGCTGCTGTGGTCTGGCTGGCTCGTTTGGTTACGAGGCCGAGCACCACGAGATCTCCATGCAGATCGGTGAGCGGGTGCTGCTGCCCAGGGTTCGCGCCGCGGAGAACGGCACCCTCATCGTGGCCGATGGCTTCAGCTGCCGCCAGCAGATTGCCCATGGCACCGATCGCCGCGCCATGCACACCGCCGAGGTTCTGCAGATGGCGCTGCAGCCGCGACCTGATGAACCAGAAAGGCGGCGGTTTGCCGAACGTGGACACACACAGCCACCGACTGGGTATCCGCTCGCCGCCGCGATTGCCGTGGGCGCCGGAGTATTGAGCGCCGGACTCCTGGGCGCGGGGCTCCTGTTGCGGCACTGGTTTTGCGCACGGCGAGTTCACCGATTGCCTGCGCTGACCGCTCCTGCGCAGCGCAGGCGATCTGCCATCCGAGGCTGATTCGAACTGCTCGAAGGTTGAAAGAGGGGCTGCCAGGTTTGAAGGAACAGCGATTGGAATGTCGGGTTCGCTACAGAACGCGACGTGATGTCACCTGAAGTTCTGACAGCCGCTTCAATTTTTTCTGCTTAAGTTTTGCTTAAGAGTGCCGATAAAAGCAGGAAGGGCGAATGTCCGTGGCCAACGGGTGGATGACGTATCGGTATGCCCTATTCTAGAAGGGACAGGCGATGTTGAACCTCCCGAGGCATGCGCGCGAACTCGGGGCGGTCACAAACTTTTCAGGGTGCCCCATCGTCTTTCAGGTGGGCCAAGGGCAGATGTTCGGACAGGTGTCGGCAGGCTGGTAAGGCACCGTGGAACAAGGGCGGGGAATGATCGATCAGGGGACAGGAGCTGCACCGGCGGATGGTGCGGCTCTCGGCGCGTCGTTCGCGGCGTACAACTCACCATCGTATGGCGGCGATCTCGGCACAGAGTTCGAGGCCAAGAACTCAGTGGATCCCGAGCACTTCGATAGGGCTCGCCACCGTGTCGACCGAGACGCCCAGCGGGCGCAGCGCCGTCACAAATGGTACTGGCTGCTTGGGCTGGTCCTCGTGGTGCTGACCTTCCTGATCGTTCACCGGTCGACCGCCACAAGCGACAATAGCCGCGCAGCCAGCCCCGGGGGTTCCGGCGCAGGCGGAGGTGGCGCTCAAGGCAAGTCCGGCGCCGCGGGCGGACGCGGACAGCAGGGTCCCGCCGCGATCACCGTGGGGCAGTCGAAGACCGGCAGCATGCCCATCTTCAATCAGGCTCTCGGCACCGTGACCCCGGTGTACACGGTCACCGTGTACAGCCAGGTTACCGGGCGTGTGATGGCGGTGCATTACCGCGAAGGCCAGATCGTGCGCAAGGGTCAGCCGCTGGTCGATATTGACCCGCGTCCTTACCAGGCAACACTTACCCAGGCACAGGGAACGCTGAAGCGCGATCAGGGCGTGCTGGCCGAGTCGCAGATCGACCTCGCCCGCTACCAGGCCGCCTACGCACGCAATGCCATCGCCAAGCAGCAACTCGACGACCAGCAGCAGACTGTGGTGCAGAACCAGGGAACGGTGCTCTCCGACCAGGGCACAGTGGACTACGACAAGGTCCAATTGAGTTACTGCCACATCGTTGCCCCGATCAGCGGACGCGTCGGTCTCCGCCTCGTCGATCCGGGCAACATCATTTTCTCGGGCAGCAGCTCAACATTGGTTGTGATCACGCAGTTGCAGCCGATCACGGTGGTCTTCAACGTCTCGGAAGATAGTCTGCCGCAGATTGAGCAACAGCTGAAGGTGCAGCACGCACTCACAGTCGATGCGTTTGACCGTTCGAATGACAAGCAAATCGAAGCGGGCAAGTTGACTTCGCTCGACAACCAGATCGACACTGCGACCGGCACGGTCAAATTCCGCGCTACCTTTGACAATAAAGGCCTGATCCTGTTTCCAAATCAGTTTGTTAATGCTCGCCTGCTGGTAAAAACGCTCGACAATGTCGTCATTGTCCCCTCCGCGGCTGTGCAGCATAACGGAACTGCGGCCTTTGTGTACGTGGTCAAGCCCAACAACACGGTCGCGGTGCAGCCAATCACAACGTTAAGCAACACAGACCAGGCGACGGCGGTTCAGGGTGTACCTTCCGGAACGAACCTTGCAACCAGCGGCTTTGATCGTCTCGAGAATGGCGCCCAGGTGCTCGCGCACGGCTCGCAAACGGCGCAGCGGAACACGCAGGGCCACGGCAGCAACGGATCAACAGGTGGATCCACGGCACCATGAGCCCGTCACGCCCATTTATTCTTCGTCCGGTTGCCACGGCTTTGCTCATGGTGGCGCTGTTTCTCGCTGGAGCGGTGACCTACTTTCAGCTGCCCGTCTCGGCGCTGCCGGAGGTGGACTACCCCACCATCCAGGTACTGACCTTCTACCCTGGCGCGAGCCCGGACGTGGTGGCGTCGGGAGTCACTGCGCCGCTGGAGCGGCAGTTTGGCGAGGTTGCCGGCCTCAGCCAGATGACCTCCACCAGTGCCGGTGGCGTCTCGGTTATCGTCATGCAATTCCAGCTCAGCCTGAACATCGATATCGCTGAGCAGGAGGTGCAGGCAGCCATCAACGCCGCCCAGAGCTACCTGCCCGCCAATCTGCCGGTGCCTCCGGTCTACAGCAAATCCAATCCCGCGGATGCACCGGTCCTTACACTGGCGCTCACCTCCAACGAGATGGCCCTCTCCAAGGTAGAGGACCTGGCCGACACGCGTCTCGCGCCCAAGATCTCCCAGATCTCCGGTGTGGGCCTGGTCAGCATCTCCGGCGGCCAGAAGCCTGCGGTGCGCATCCAGGCGAACCCGACCGCGCTCGCCTCCTACGGGATCAACCTTGAGGATGTTCGCAACTCACTGACCGGCAACAGTCTTAATTCGGCCAAGGGTAACTTCGACGGTCCATCGCAGGACTACACGATCAATGCCAACGACCAGCTGCTGACCAGCGGCGACTATAAATCCGTCGTTGTCGCCTATCGCAATGGCGCCCCCGTCATGCTCACCGACGTCGCCAAGGTGCTTGACGGCGTAGAGAACACGGATCTTGCGGCATGGGTGAACACCACACCGTCGATCATCCTTAACATCCAGCGACAGCCGGGCGCCAACACGATCCAGGTCGTCAACAGCATCGAGCGCCTCCTGCCGCAGCTTGTGACCTCGCTCCCACGCTCTGTACACGTGCAGATCGTCAGTGACCGTACGACCGCCATTCGCGCTTCCGTCAAGGACGTCGAATTCGAGCTGATGCTCTCGATCGCACTTGTGGTTCTCGTCATCTTCCTCTTTCTGCGCAGCCTGTCGGCGACCATTATCCCTTCGGTGGCGGTACCTTTGTCGCTCGTCGGCACGCTGGCCGTCATGTATCTTGCCGGCTTCAGCCTGAACAATCTCACGATGATGGCGCTGACGATCTCGACCGGCTTTGTCGTCGACGATGCCATCGTGATGATTGAAAACATCTCGCGCTACATCGAAGAGGGCTATCCGCCGATGGAAGCGGCGCTCATCGGTGCTGAGCAGATCGGCTTCACGATCATCTCGCTCACGGTCTCGCTCATTGCCGTGCTGATCCCGTTGCTCTTCATGGGTGATGTGGCCGGGCGGCTCTTCCGCCAGTTTGCCGTGACCCTGGCGGTCACGATCATCCTGTCGGCCTTTGTATCGCTGACCCTGACGCCCATGATGTCGGCGCGTCTGCTGAAGCACACCCCGCCCGACGAGCAGAGCCGCTTCTACAACGTCTCCGAACACATCTTCGAGCGCATCATTGCCTTCTACGGCCGCACCCTGCGCTTTGTTCTTCGCTTCCAGACACTCACGCTGCTCATCGCCGTTGCCACCCTGGCCCTCACAGTCATTCTGTACATCACCATTCCGAAGGGCTTCTTCCCGACGCAGGACACGGGCATCATCCAGGGCATCACCCAGGCCTCGGCGGATACCTCTTTCGCGTCCATGTCGGAGAAGCAGCAGCAGATTGCCAAGGTCCTTCTCGAAGATCCAGCGGTCGAAAACCTGTCTTCCTTCATTGGTCCGGATGGCACGAACACCACCCTGAACAGCGGGCGCATCCAGATCGATCTCAAGCCGGTGGAAGCCCGCGGCCTGACCGCCACGCAGGTCATTGACCGCCTCGGCCCCAAGCTGGCCAAGGTCGAAGGCATTCGGCTCTACATGCAGCCGGTGCAGGATCTCACCGTCGACGATCGCGTCAGCCGCACGCAATACCAGTACACCCTGGAGGACCCGAGCCAGACCGAGCTCGACAGCGTCGCGCACGACTTTGTTGCTCGCCTGCAGAAGCTCCCCGCGCTGTCGGACGTCGTGACCGATCAACAACTCGGTGGCATCGCGGAACATCTCGTCATCGATCGCCCGACCGCTTCGCGCTTCGGGGTCACCCCGCAGACCATCGACAACACGCTTTACGACGCGTTCGGTCAGCGGCAGGTCAACACCCTGTACACGCAGATCAACCAGTACCACGTCATTCTGGAGACGCTGCCCCAGTTCCAGCGCGACCCCAGCAAGCTGAATGATCTTTATGTGCAGTCATCCGCCACGACGGGCAGCACCTCCGCAGCAGCGGGCGGATCGAACAGCGCTGGGACCTCCTCCGGCGCCGGTGCGGGCGGTGCCACGTCAACCGGCAATGCCTTGCTCACGGCCTCCACCACGGCCGGTTTGTCCACCCCCGCATCGTCCACCTCTGCGCTCTCATCGGGCAATGTCAACGCGTCAGGTGTCTCGAGCGCTTCGTCCACCTCGGCACTCTCCTCCTCAACCGCGAGCACGGGGCTGGCCAGCACGTCCGGCACCTCCAGCAGTACCAACACCTCGACCGGCGGCACCACCCGCGCGAGTTCGTCGACGACTGCAAGCGGCGGCGCAACCGCGGGTGGCGGCACCGGCGCAGGCAGCAGCAGTGGCGGTGGGACCGGCAACTCGAACCCGGTGCCTCTGGGCGCTTTCACGCATCTGCAGACGCAGAGTGAAGCGCTCTCGATCAATCATCAGGGCCAGTTTCCCGCCGTGACCGTCTCGTTCAACTTGAACGCCGGCTACTCCATTGGGCAGGCGCTTGAGGCGATCAATAAGGTCATTGATCAGTCGAAATTTCCAGCGAGCGTGGTCGCCAACTACCAGGGCACGGCCTCAGCTTTTGAGGGCTCCCAATCCAACGAGGGTCTGCTCATCCTGGCGGCGCTGGTCACCGTTTATATCGTCCTTGGTGTGCTGTACGAGAGCTACATCCACCCGGTCACCATTCTTTCCACGCTGCCTTCGGCCGGGGTGGGCGCTCTGCTCGCGCTGCAACTCTTCCACCTGGATCTGGACATTGTCGCCATCATCGGCATCATCCTGCTGATC
>CAXTFS010000111.1:0-9681 GCA_964243395.1 uncultured Acidobacteriaceae bacterium
ATCTCGACCCGAAGCAGATGCAGGCCAAGCATTTGTCACCCGTCGATGTGCTGAACGCAGTGGCACAGCAGAACGTCGTCGAGCCAGGCGGTACGGCGAAGATCGGGTCCGCCGAGTACGACGTGCGCTTGAACAGTTCACCCACCACCATCCAGGGTCTGGCCGACTTGCCCATCCGCGAGGTCGACGGTGCGGTGGTCTACCTGCGTGACGTTGCCGCGGTCACCGACGGATCCATCCCGCAGACCAACATTGTGCGTCAGGACGGCCGTCGCGGCGTGCTCATCAGCGTGCTGAAATCCGGCACAGCTTCGACGCTCGATGTGGTCAAAGGTGCGCTGGGTTTACTGCCGCGCATCAAGTCAGGCCTGCCTGCCGACCTGAAGATTACCCCGATCGGCAATCAGGCGACCTTTGTTCGCGGATCGATCAACGGCGTGGTCCGCGAAGCTGTCATTGCAGCCTGCCTCACTGGCCTGATGATTCTGCTGTTCCTCGCGTCCTGGCGATCGACACTGATCATCGCTGTCTCCATCCCGCTGTCGATTCTGTCCTCGATCATCATCCTCAGCCTGCTCGGTCAGACCATCAACATTATGACGCTGGGCGGTCTTGCGCTGGCGGTCGGTATTCTGGTCGACGACGCAACCGTTGAGATCGAGAACACCAACCGCTACCTCGAAGAGGGGTACGAGGTGCGCGAGGCGATCCTCGCCGGCGCCGCGCAGATCGCCATCCCGGCGCTGGTGTCCACGCTCTGCATCTGCATCGTGTTCCTGCCGATGTTCTTCCTTGCCGGGGTGTCGCGCTACTTATTCGTGCCGCTGGCCGAAGCTGTGGTGTTTGCGATGCTTGCCTCCTACATGTTGTCGCGCACGCTGGTGCCGACGATGGCAATGTATCTGCTCAAACCCTTCGACCATCACGCCGTGCCCTCGCGTAATCCACTTGCGCAGTTTCAGCGCGACTTCGAACGCGTCTTTGAAGCGGTTCGTTCGCGCTACGAAGTGACCCTGGGACGCCTGGTGAACGCCCGCAAGCTGTTCATCCCGATCTTCCTTGGCTTCTGCCTGCTGGTCATGCTGCTGGTGCCCTTTCTGGGCCAGAACTTCTTCCCCGCAACGGATAATGGATCGTTCATCCTGCACGTGCGCGCGAAAACGGGGACGCGCATCGAGGAAACGGCACGGCTCTGCGATCAGGTGGAGAACAGCATTCGGCAGGTGGTACCGGCTGGGCAGATGGACAACATCCTGGACAACATCGGCCTTCCCTACTCCACCCTGAACACGCAGCACGCCACCAGCGGCCTCTTTGGCGCCTCCGACGCAGACATCCTGGTCTCGCTGAAGGAAGATCACACCGCAACGGCCGACTTCGTGAAGACGTTGCGCGAACGTCTGCCACGCGAGTACCCGGGAACGACCTTTTATTTCCTGCCCTCGGACATCGTGACGCAGATCCTGAACTTTGGTCTGCCGGCGCCCCTGGATGTGCAGGTGGACGGCCGTGATGACGCGGGAAATCGCGTCGTCGCCAACAGAATCATGGCGCAGATGCGCCAGGTTCCTGGACTGGTGGACATCCGCCTGCAGGAGCCCGATGACTACCCCGTACTCGATCTCACAGTGGATCGCACCAAGGCGCAACAGGGCGGGTACACGGAGCGGGACATCGGCACCTCCATGCTGAATATCCTGTCCGGTTCCACGCAGCTTACGCCGCAGTTCTTCCTCAACACCAAGAACGGCATCGTGTACAACATCGTTGCGCAGACCCCGCAGTACAAGATCGATTCGCTGCAGGCATTGCAGAACATCCCGCTGACAGCGCCGGGAGCCACCCAGCCGGAGATCCTGGCCGATGTGGCTTCCATCTCGCGTTCCGCGGAGATGCCTGTCGTGCAGCACTACAACATCCGCCGCACGCTGGACGTGTATGCGGCTGTGCAGGGCCGTGACCTTGGTGCGGCGGCGGCTGACGTGCAGCGCATCATCGACCGCAACAAGGGCGCGCTGACCCGCGGCAACTTTGTGCAGATGCGTGGGCAGATCACGGCCATGCGCAGTTCGTATCAGGGCCTGGTCTTCGGTTTGGCGTTCTCGATCGTGCTGATTTATCTGCTGATTGTGGTGAACTTCCAGTCCTGGCTTGATCCCTTCATCATCATCACCGCGCTGCCCGCGGCGCTGGCCGGTATCGTGCTGTTTCTCTTCTTCACGCACACTACCCTGTCGGTGCCCGCGCTAATGGGTTCGATTATGTGCATGGGCGTGGCCACGGCAAATTCGATTCTGGTTGTCTCGTTCGCCAAAGACCGTCTTGCTGACCTCGGCGACCCGTTGCGCGCGGCCGTGGAAGCCGGCGCTACCCGCTTCCGTCCGGTCGCGATGACCGCACTCGCCATGATCATCGGCATGATTCCCATGGCGTTGGGGCTTGGCGAAGGTGGCGAGCAGAACGCACCGCTGGGCCGCGCCGTCATCGGCGGCCTGATGTTTGCCACCGTGGCGACCCTGCTCTTTGTACCCACGGTCTTTGCCCTGTTCCATGCACGTCGTGGTGCGCCACGTGAGACACCCACCGGCGTGGCGGCCGAATCGCCCGCCGATCATGCGGTTGCCTAAACCCGGTTGCCCACAGACCTGAGAGACTTCCAAAGATGCCAGTCGACATGAATACCGAAATGACCTCACCTGCAAGGAGCAGCGGACACGATGACCGCAACGCTCCTGCGGGCCTCCCTCCCGATTCGGGGCATGTGCCCGGCACATCGCGGGGCCGCTCCACTGGCATCTGGATCGGGGTTGGCGTGCTTGGGCTGGTGCTGGTCATCGGCATCGCCTTGGGGATCCTGTCGCGCGCCGCTACGGAGCACCGCCTGGAGCAGACCACCACGCACGACGCCGTGCTCAGCGTTACGGTCGTCCACCCGACTGTCACGGGGAACGCGTCGGAGATTGCTCTGCCCGGCAACACGCAGGCCTTCAATGACACGCCGATCTATGCGCGCACCAACGGCTACCTCAAGCAGTGGTTCACCGACATTGGCGCCCATGTGAGCAAGGGTCAGCTGATGGCCATCATCGAGACACCCGAGATAGACGAGCAGCTGCAGGTCGCGCAGGCAAACCTGAAGAGTGCCCAGGCCGACCTGAACCTGGCGAACACCACCAGTGAGCGCTACCAGAACCTCCTGAAGCAGGACTCGGTCTCAACGCAGGAGACGGACGTTGCCGTCAGCGGCGCAGCGGCGAAGAAGGCAGCTGTGGATGCAGCCCAGGCCAACGTACGTCGTCTGCACGAGTTGCAATCGTTCGAGCGTGTGTACGCGCCGTTTGCGGGTGTTGTCACGACGCGTAACACCGATATCGGCGCGCTCATCGATGCGGGATCAGGCAGTACGCAGCCACGCGATCTGTTCCGCATTGCCTCCATCGATCGTTTGCGCGTGTTTGTGCCCGTACCTGAGGTCTACGCTCCGGCAATCCACGACGGCGAGGAGGCCACGCTTACTTTGGACGAGTATCCAGGACAGAGGTTCACCGGAACAGTCTCCCGCAACTCCAGCGCCATCGACCCAAACTCGCGCACGCTGAACGTCGAAGTAGACGTAAACAATGCGAACCACAAGCTGCTTCCCGGAGCCTATGCCTTTGTGCACTTCAAGCTGCCGCAGTCGGCGCTGATGCTTTCGGTTCCGGCCAATACCCTGCTGTTCCGCGCGGAGGGCTTGCGTGTGGGTCTGCTCCGCGACGGCCACGTGCATCTGCAACCGATCACCATTGGGAAGGACAATGGCAGCACGCTCGAGATTGCCACCGGTCTGCACGCGAATGACAGCGTCATCGTGAACCCCGCAGATTCACTGGCGGAAGGCCAACCGGTGCACCTCGCCAGCACGGCGCAGCCTGGAGCGGAGGCAAAGTGAGGGCGAGATTTTCCGCTTCAAAGCTGGGTCTTTCTGCCGTGGGCACCTCCCTTCTTCTCGCCGGTGGGTGCCATGTGGGGCCCAAGTATGTTGTCCCGATGGCGCCCGTTCCGCCCGCGTACAAAGAGCTCGGTCCTGACGCCTTCAAGGAGACCGCCGATTGGAAGCACGCCAAACCGATCGACGCGATTCCACGTGGGGCGTGGTGGACGATCTTCAATGACGATCAGCTGAACTCGCTGGAACCCAAGGTCGAAGAAGCCAACCAGACCCTGCGCCAGGCCGACGCCAATCTGCGTGCTGCGCGCGCCGAGATCCGTGTACGCAATGCAGACAGGGCTCCAACACTGGGGGTCAATCCCTATGTTGCGGGCGGGCGATACAACCCCGGTGAACCGTACTTCAACCCGGCGCAGCCAGTGAGTAGCGGCTCCAACGTGCAGTTCCCCCTGCAGCTGGCCTATGAGGTTGATCTCTGGGGCCAGGTGAGTCGTAACATCGCTGCGGGCAAAGAAGAGGCCCAGGCCTCCGTGGCCGATCGCGTGAACATCCTGCTATCGCTGCAATCAGAGCTCGCCACCGACTACTTCCAGGTGCGTACCGCGGACGCGGAACAGAAGCTGCTGGAGGACACCGTCGCCCAGTATCAGGAAGCTCTACGCATCACCACCAATCGGTACCGGGGCGGAGTCGCCATCAAGGCCGACGTCACCCAAGCCGAAACACAACTCGCTTCAGCCAAGGTGGCCGCATCCGAGATCGCCATCGTACGCGCACAGTACGAGCACGCCATCGCTAACCTGATCGGGGCGCCTCCTTCTTCGCTCGACCTGCCGTTCTCACCGCTGCCGGTTGAAACGCAGCCTCCGCTCATTCCAACCGGATTACCTTCGCAGTTGCTGGAGCGGCGTCCTGATATTGCCTCCGCCGAGCGACGCGCGCAGGAAGGCAACGAGGAAATTGGCATTGCGCAGGCGGCGTTCTACCCATCCGTCCTGCTCGGTGGTTCCGTCGGCTTCCAGAGCACAGCGACGGTGCAATCGCTGTTCAGCCCGGCCAGCGTGGTGTATTCGCTCGGACCCGGACTGGCCTACACCTTCTTCGATGGAGGACGACGGCGCGGGGTGAGAGACGAGGCGATCGCGCAGTTCGATCGCAACGCCGCCAACTACAAGCAGACCGTGCTGACCGCGCTGCGAGAGGTTGAGGACAACCTTGTGGCCCTGCGTGTGCTGTCGGATGAGTCTGTTCAGCAGCGGGCGGCTACCACCGCCGCCCAGGAGTCGCAGCGTATCTTCGACAACCGCTATGTGGGTGGGGTGGACACCTATCTGCAGGTGATTACAGCCCAGACCAGCGCACTGACCAACGAACGCAATGACATCGATATCCTGCGGCGACGGCTTACCGGCACCGTGTTGCTTGTGCAGGCGCTGGGCGGCGGATGGGACCGTTCACAGCTTCCGCCGCAGTAAGCGTCCAAAGGGATTCGTCGCGGCTCCGGCCCGCGTGGTACGCTCAGCCGCGATGAACAGCAGCGGCCAAACGCGGCGATCCTTTCTCCTCTCCACGATGGCGTTCGGCGTCGCCAGCCGCCTTCCCGGTGAGGTCTCCGCGCACGCAAACGTCGCGGAGATGGAGCGTGCCCGCGTTCTTGGGGACGCCAGGACCGCCATCGAGGCCGCAGTACTGCCGATCACTTCAATTCCCGCACCGCACGGCAGCCACGGGCAGTTCTTCTCCGAAACCGAGCCGTCGCTCAGCACCGCTGGCGCGGCCGCGGCCCCGAAGCTCTTCCGTGCCCATGCTCATGCTCTGCAGGGCTTTTCCGCAAACGTCGCATGTCTTTCGGCGGCTTACCTGTTGACCAAAGACGAGGCTTACGCGGCGAAAGCTGGCGAACAGGTGCAGGCCTGGCTGCTCGCGTCCGAGACGCGTCTTCAGACCAACTTCGATCTTGCCGGCTGCACGGTGGGAACGATGACGGCAACGCCTGCCGGCATTGTCGATCTTGTGCCCCTGGCCGAACTGGCGCGCGCCGTCACCTTCCTGGTCGACAGCGAAGCATTTACGCCGGCTATGCTGCAAGCCATCCACATGTGGTTTGCGGAGGTCCTTGTCTGGATGAATGACAATCGTGCAGCTTTTATCGCACGGGAGAGCAAGGATCACCGCGCTTCGGCGTGGCTGCTGATTGCGGCGGCGCTCGCGCGCTTCAACATCGATGACAAGGCACTGGAAGCCTGCCGGCATCGCTTCCGGTCACCCACCTTGCGCAACCAGATTCGCTCCGACGGCGTGTTTCCGCAGGAGGTCGCCACACCGAATCCGTACCGCAATACGCTGATGAACTTCGATCTGCTGGCGGGCGCGTGCCAGCTGTTGGCCTCGCCCTTTGATCTGCTCTGGGACTATGAACTGATCGATGATGTGGGGATCCGTGAGGTGGCCGCGTACCTGTACCCGGTGATCGCGCATCCGGAGCGCTGGGGCTTTGTCGCGGACGCGCACTTCTTTCGCGACCTGCCCGGCAGACGGCCCGGTTTGCTTTTCGCGGGGCGGCCGTACAGCCGGCCGGAGTACGTGGAGCTCTGGCAGTCTCTCCCGCCGCAGCCTGCACTCACCGTTGCCGAAAGCTTCCCGATCCGTCAGCCGCTATTGTGGACGGCCCGGGCGACACACGGGCTCTAACGGCTCGCGCCTGCACCAGCTAATCGATCGAAATTTTCCGCAAAAGCCTGAAATCACTGAGCATCTTGCCTGTCCCCAGGACCACGGAGGCAAGCGGGTCATCGGCGATCGAGACCGGCAGGCCGGTTTCTTCGCGGATGCGCTTGTCGAGGTTCTTGATCAAAGCGCCGCCACCCGTAAGAACGATGCCGCGATCGGAGATGTCCGCTGATAGTTCCGGAGGCGTGCGTTCCAGTGCAACGCGGATCGCATTCATGATCGTCGCGATGGACTCACTTAGGGCCTCGCGGATCTCGGAGTCCTCAATGGTGATGGTCTTCGGCACGCCCTCGATGAGGTTGCGACCCTTGATCTCCATCGTGAGTGGCTTGTCGAGCGGGAACGCCGAACCGAGCTCGATCTTGACCTGCTCCGCCGTGCGCTCGCCGATCAGCAGGTTGTACTTGCGCTTCAGATAGGTCTGCACGGCATCGTCCATCTGGTTGCCGGCCATCCGAACGGAGCGCGAATACACGATGCCCGCGAGCGAGATCACGGCGATGTCGGTTGTGCCGCCGCCGATGTCGACGACCATGTTCCCACCGGGCTCGGTGATCGGCAGACCCGCACCGATCGCAGCAACCATGGCCTGCTCCACGAGGTGCACTTCGCTGGCCTTGGCGCGATAAGCGGAATCCATGACGGCGCGCTTTTCCACCTGCGTGATCTCACTGGGCACACCGATCACGATGCGCGGATGCACCATCATCTTGCGGTTATGTGCCTTGTGAATGAAGTAGTTGAGCATCTTCTCGGTGTGCTTGAAGTCAGCAATCACGCCGTCTTTCATGGGCTTGATGGCGATGATGTTGCCCGGCGTGCGGCCAAGCATCTCCTTGGCCTCTTTGCCGACAGCTTCCACCTCATTAGTGACGCGATTCACGGCAATGATGGAGGGCTCATTGACGATGATGCCCTTGCCCGCGGCGAAGACCAGGGTGTTGGCCGTGCCGAGATCAATGGCTAAGTCGCTCGAGAAAAGCGAGAAAACCGACCGCATGTTGCTGCCGCGGCCAGTGCGCGTCTGAAAGTTTTTCGAAGACATGAAAGCGGTTCTTACCCGTCGAGAGGAATCCCGTTCATTGTACGGCTTCTGCGCTGGGCACTGACAAATCAGCCGAAACCCGGTGAGACGGCAACGCGTGGCACCCTTTCGTGACGGCACGTTCTATGCCGGCGACCGATCCGCTAGGATGGCTGAAGGACGTTGTCGGAGGCGATTGCAGGCATGATCATCGGTGTACCCAAGGAAGTGAAGGATCACGAGAGCCGCGTCGGGATCACGCCCGGCGGCGTCAAGGCGCTGACCGAAGCAGGCCATACCGTGCTCGTCGAGCATGACGCCGGTGAGCTTTCTTCCTTTGCTGACGACGACTACCAGTCCGTCGGCGCTGAGATCGTGGGTGAGGCCTACAACGTGTGGCGGCTGGCAGACATGGTCGTCAAGGTCAAAGAGCCGACCAAAGCGGAGTACTACCACTTTCGCGAAGGTTTGACCCTCTTCACGTACCTGCACCTCGCGCCCCTGACCGAACTGACGGACATGTTGCTGGAGCGCAAAGTCACAGGGATCGCATACGAGACCGTGCGCGACCGCTTCGGTGCGCTCCCCTTGCTGACGCCCATGTCCGAGGTCGCCGGCCGGCTCTCGGTTCAGGTGGGTGCAACGTATCTTGAAAAGGAGCACGGCGGCCGTGGTGTGCTGCTGGGCGGTGTACCCGGCGTGCCTCCCGGCAACGTGTGCATCATCGGCGGCGGAATCGTCGGAACCAATGCGGCCAAGATGGCGCTGGGACTTGGAGCCAAAGTGACGCTGGTCGACCTGAACCTGAACCGCCTGCGCGAGTTGGACGATATCTTCTCCGGCCGGGTGTTCACGCTTGCCTCTAACAGCTACAACGTGGAGCGCGCTGTTAGCGAGGCGGACCTGGTCATCGGCGGCGTGCTGATCCCGGGTGCCGCCGCACCCAAGATCGTCACGCGCGCCATGGTGAGCAAGATGAAGAAGGGCGCCGTGGTGGTCGATGTAGCCATCGACCAGGGCGGCTGCATCGAAACCGCACGCCCCACAACGCACTCCGATCCCAGCTTTGAAGTAGACGGCGTGGTGCACTACTGCGTCACGAACATGCCCGCGGCGGTTCCCAACACGAGCACGCTGGCCCTCACCAACGCGACCTTTCCCTATGTGATGAAGCTCGCTAACATGGGCGCAAAGGCCGCCATGGCGAGTGATCCTGGGATCGCTGAGGGCGTCAATACAATCGACGGCCAGTTGACTTACAAGGCCGTGGCGGAGAGCCAGTCGCGGCCGTTTACGCCGATCAGCTCGATCCTGTAACGCAGCGGGCGAACTGATCGGCGGCTGACGGCCACGAAAACGTGGAAGATGCCCGAAGCCCGGCGGTAGACTGCTGTGCATGGGCACAAGTGCCGGCAGACGTGCATGGGTGATTGCGCTGGGAGCGTGCCTCCTTGTGCTGTCCCTCGCGCTGGCCACGCTGAACGCCTTTAATCTGCGTTTACTTGATCCGCAATCGCCCGTCGAGACGCTGGTATTTCTAGCGCTCTCGGTGGTGGCGTTCCTGTTGTTTGTCGGCGTGCTGATCATCCTGGTGCGCAATCTTCTGAAGCTCTACGCGGATCAACGCAGCCGCGTGCTGGGCACCCGTTTGCGCACGCGCATGCTGGGGGGCGCGGTGCTTGTGTCACTGGTGCCGCTGGCCTTTATGTTCTTCTTCAGCTACCTGCTGATGAATCGCGCCGTGGATCGCTGGTTTTCACAGCCGGTCACGGAGATGCGGAACGATTCGCTGAACATGATGAACGCGCTGACCCGCTACGCCAACGCGAACGCGCGCTCCGAAGCCGACACCCTGGCCATCCAGCTTGCCAGCACGCCAGCGGATAAGGATGATCGACGACGGACGCATCCTGCCGAGTCGCTGAAGGCGGTCGCGCATCGCGTGCTGCAGGCACACGAGCGCACCTTGCAGGGCGGCTTCGCGCTGGTCTTTAAG
>CAXTFS010000112.1:0-9672 GCA_964243395.1 uncultured Acidobacteriaceae bacterium
CCCTCGACCCTGCCATCTTCCAGCAGCTCATCAGGGACCTGCCCGGCTTCCTGTTCATTCCGGAAGAGACCACAGCAAGGTACTACGCCTACACTGCCCCGTTCTACTCATTCATCTTCCACGGCACCCTGGGCACCGCGGCTCCCGTGTATGCGGTGTATCCGAAAGCGTTTGGCGTAAACCTGGTCAACGACGTTGCCGCTTCGACCCTGGCGACCGCCGAAGCCCAGCTGACCCAATCCGTGACACGCGGCGACATTCTGATGGGCCATGCGGACTACTGGCAGGCCAACGATCCGACGCTGGTGGCGATCTATCGTGCTGCAGGCGTCGCCGCACCGGCACCGGTTCCGGCTCCAACGCCCGTTCCCACGCCAGTGCCTACCCGGACGACTCCCTCAATTACCTGGGCAGCCCCCTCCGCAGTCACGTACGGCACGGCTCTTTCAACAGCTCAACTTGACGCGACGTCGGGTGTTCCGGGAGTTTTCACCTACACGCCCGCAGCAGGAAGCGTTCTCGGTGCCGGAACATCAACGCTGACCGCTACCTTTACGCCTTCAAACACCACGTTGTACAGGGGAACGAGCAGCACCGTGCGCCTGACCGTCAACCAGGCCGTGCCAACGTTGGCCTGGGCGCCCCCTGCGTCGATTGTGGCGGGCACGGCCCTCTCGTCGGCGCAACTCAACGCCTCGGCCAACGTCGCCGGAACGTTCCTGTACACGCCGGCTGCGGGCAGCGTTCCGGACGCAGGAACCGCCCAGCTCAGCGTCCTGTTTACCCCGGCCGATGGCGCCGACTACAAAGCCGCTTCGGCCACCGTGGTCCTTGTAGTCACGCCGCCAGTACCCGTCTTGCCCGTGATCAGCTGGGCAGCACCTGCAGCCATCACCCATGGCGCTGCACTCTCCGCAACGCAGCTTAATGCAACGGCAAACGTCGCGGGCGTCTTTACGTACTCCCCTGCCGCCGGCAAGGTGCTGGCCGTAGGAACCCACACATTGAGGGTGACGTTCACGCCGTCAGACAGCAGCAGGTACAAGACCGCGAGGGCGACACAAACGCTTACCGTCCTGAGACCAGCGAAGAAGGCGGAGCGATGATCGCGGAAGGCGGAACGATGATCGCGGAAGGCGGAACGCTGGACATCGCCCACGCTCTGCCTGTAAGCCGATCGGCCTAGGTGGGCTCGGCGATCGGCGGAAGATGCATTGATGCGCGAATCCGCTGAAAGCGCGGCTCGTTGTGCAAGCCGCTGAGGAGCGGATCGGTGGAGATGCCGATCATCTCCGGATCATGTCGCGCCGCCAGGACGGCGAGATGCGTCAACGCCTCGTCCCTGGCCCCGAGGCGTGCTTCATAACGAGCCATGGCATACGTGGTCTGGTTTAGGTGCTGGCGCTTCTCCTCCGTTAACATCGCACGCCACATGGCTGCTTCGCCCTGCGCCTTGTAGACCTTTTCTGCACGTTGCAGGTTTGCGACGGCACGGGCGTCTCCCCGTAGCTGCGCCCCGCGGGTTGTCTCCGCTAGGAATCGGGGTATGTCGGACGGCCGCATCAGGCTCAGCAAGCCAAGGACTGAATGCATCGTCGCTGGATTTCGGTCCGGCAGGTCGTCTGCGTTGCTCAGGGCTTCCTGCAGCATGTCCGATGCTTCGCCCCGCTTGCCATCCATCCCAAGCGCCAGGGCATACACCGTCAGAATGGCCCCGGAACTGGGATTCAGGTGTTGTGCCACTTTGAGTTCCGGCAAGGCCTCTCCAAAACGACCCTCATGGGCCAGTACCGAACCGAACCAGTGATGCGAAAGCGGAAGCTCCGGATCGAGCCGCAGAGCCGTTCGAAATTCTGTTTCAGCCTGGGCAGGTTCCCAGTCCCAGAAGAACTCCACAAACCCGAGTTCTGCGTGCGGCTCGGCCAGTTGCGGGTCAAGCGCGATGGCGCGCTGCGCGGCCGCCTTCGCCTTGGGGTACGCCTCACTGTCCGGGAACAGCGAATACTCCCGCAGAAGCACAAACGTGCTCGCAAGTCCCGCAAATGCAGGCGCGTAGGTAGGGTCTTTGGCGATGGCCGACTGAAAATTGCCCAGCGCCCGATTGAGCGAGTCTGGCGTACGCTGTTCCGCCTGGTAGCAGGCGCGCAGGTAGAACTCCTCGACGCCCGGAACGGCCGAGGACGGAACGATCCGCGACCTCAGCGCTTTGGCGGGCTGCGAGTTCGTGTCAGACCCGGAGGGTGCCGCGCGATGCACATGGTGCCAGCCCAGTGCGGCCAAGGTAAGGCAGCAGACGGCCAGCAGAAAGGTACCAGTCAGGCGCCAGACCGGATTCAGCAAGGCGGGCGGTCGCGCCAGCCCCGTTTCACGAGCTGGCGCTTCGGTCTGGGCCGGCTGAACTGCGGCCAACTGGAATGCTTCCGGACGGACTGCAGCTGGCTCGGATTCCCCTGTCAGCAATGATGGGGATTCGTGGTCAAACTCGGCCAAGGGCTCCGCCGAACGCGTGGGAGCCTGCGCCAGCCAGTCGTCAAGCTCCGACTTCAAGGCATAGATCGAAGCCCGACCACTCCCAGGTAACCGCCGCACCGGCAGAAGGCGCTGCTTCTCCCACCGCTCTACGGTTCGGGGATCGCGGCCAAGATAGGAAGCGATTTCCTTCCAGCCGTTCAACACGTCTTGTCGGGGTTGGTTCACGGAACACCTTCGGTTCCAGAAAGGCCCGCTTTCAAGGGGAAGAATATACCGCGCGTCGCCGGTTGCCTACACTTTTAGCGAACCCATCCACTTTGGGGGACGCGAAGGTCGCCAAAGCACCCAGCAGAGTGATCAGGGCCCAGGGATCATGCCGCGACGCTGACCTCTCCTACTGAGCCGAAGCCCCCGCGGTGCTCCCAGCCTTGCTGCCGTAGACAGCGCGGTAGATCTCGCGATTCCGAATAATGCTTTGCACATAGTCCCGCGTTTCGGTATACGGGATCGACTCGACCCACTCCGGGATGTCCTTATAGTCGCCGCTGGCGATCCACTGCCGCACGGGACCGTCCCCGGCGTTGTAGGCAGCAAGCGCGTACTCCACCTGTCCGCCGTAGCGGTCGATGTTCTGCCGCAGATACACCGTGCCTAAGCGCATGTTCTCAGTTGGATCGAAGAGTTCGTTGGCGCTGAAGTGCCGCTCGCCTTCCTTCTTCGCCATGGACTTGCCGGTAGAGGGCAGCAGCTGCATCAGCCCGTAGGCGTTGGCACGGCTGACGGCGCCCGGGTTGAACTCGGACTCCTGCCGGATGAGCGAGGAAACGAGGTAAGGGTCCAGGCCCTGCGTCTGCGCATCGTTCGTGAGTTGCGCCCAATAGGGCCGCGGGAATACCAGCTGCCAATACGCCATCGGAACCGTCGCGACGGGCAGCGAAAGGAACGGTACCTTGCTGCGCTTCATCGCTTGCAGGGCACGCGCATTCTCGCCGAAGCTCTGGTAGATCTCCGCCTCGCCCAGTGCTCCCCACTGGCCGGCCGTCGGGCTCAGCTGGATCTCCGGCCGGATGTACTCATTAAGCGCCGCATTGGCCAGCAGCCGGGCCTTGATGAAGTGCGGATCATCCTGGGGCACAGCATCGATCAGGTGGGGATCTTCCACAGCGCGCACCGAGGCGAGGACCGGCGATGGCTCCGCTGCCGCACGCTGCCCCAGCACGGCCAGACGCTGCCGCCCAAGCATGGCGTAGTACGTATTCACATAAGCAGCATTCAGGGCAGTGTAGTAGTTGATGGCCTGCCCGAAGTTTCCTTCAACATCCTCATAGAGCCGGCCGCGCCAGTACAGCGCGCCAGGGATTTCTGTGCCGCCCGGATAGGTCGTGATCTGTTCATCGAACATGCGCGCCGCATCCGGATTGTGACGCAGACGGTAGCTGAGCCACGCGGCACGCCAGTGCGCACTGGGGGCGTAGGTGCTGCGCGGGAAGTGGTTTACCAGCTCGCTGTAATCCTCGGTAGCGTGAGTAGGATCGCGCTTGACGAGGTACATGTTGCCGCCGGAGTAAAGCGCCTCCTCCAGCCAGCGACTGCTTGGGTATTGCGTCGACATCTGCTTGACGAGCGCATCATGCTCGGAGGTGTTGCCCTCGCTCCGGGCCAGCTCCGACTGCAGGTACATCTTCAGGGCAGCCGTATCGTCGCTTGTGACCGGAAGGTGCTCGACATCGCTCCGCGACAGACGCTTCAGCCGCAGATCGCACACGGCCACGTAGATCTCGAGCGCATCCTTGTCGGCCTGCGTCAGGCTGGCCTCGTTTTGCTCGAGCGCGCGATACTCCGCGGCGGCTTCGCTGTACTGCTTCGCGTTGAAGATCGCGTCCGCGTGCTGCTTGCGCTCCCCGGGCGTGAGCGGCACATTCATGGCAGCCAATTGCACCTTGGCATTGGCAGCCTCGTTGCTGAGAGGATCGCCCAGGTAGATGCCGCGGTACAGCGCCGAAGCGGCACTCGCATTCCCGCTGAGCTGGTACGCCCGGGCCAAGGCCACGCGCACGTCGAGGTGTCCGCCCGATGGACCGTCCGGCAAAGGCTGCAGGACGCGCAGTGCGTTCCCGGCATCGTTCTGTGCGAGATAGGCGTTCGCGAGCAGGACTGGCGCCTGCGGGACAAACAGGCTGCCCGGGTGCTTGTCCGCAAAGTGTTCCAGCAGCGCAATGGCGTCGCCGGGCCGCCCGGCCAGGACGGCTGCCTGCGCGCCCAGGTAATCGGCGTAGTCCGCGAGCGCCTCACCGGCGCCGGCGGCGGTATGAAACGCGCCTTCCGCATCACCGTACCGGTGATCCAGCGAAAACGCGTGCCCAATGGCCAGGTTCGCCGCAGCGGCGCCCTCCCCGGGGTGTGCGACGGCAAAGGCCGACACGCCGCCATAGGCGCCCGCGCTGCGTGAGAGCAGCAGTTGCTGCGCCATGGGACGCAGGGTCGCCGACGCAATAAAGGCAGTGCTGAGGCGCCGGCTCTCGGCGGTGGCATGCTCTACGAGCGGGTGACCGATGGGTACGCCGTGCACCGATACCCGCCGCAAGGTGGGATGCATCCGCGATCCGCCACCATGAACAGTGGCGCCGTGGGTCCCGGTGCCGTGTGCGATGGAGTGGTGCAGCACCGCCGAACCCTTTGTCTTGCCCACGGCATGCTTGTGCACGGCAGCCGATCCGTTCGCCGCAAGAAGCAGCGAGGTGCTGAGAAGCTGTGCGGTGATCCAGACGCGTTTCATGGCGCTCATCTTCCTCTGACTGTACGTCGAGAGCTCCCGGTTGAGGAAACTCGCACTGGGCTACGGAACCAGCGCTGATACACAGGAACCCCGCGGCGGGAGGTTCGATGCACACAGCGTATTCGCGTCGGACTGCCGGCTCCAGTACACTAAGGTGGACCATGGCGGCTCAAACCACACCCGTTGCGGACCCCGCTGAGCTCCAGGCCACGCCGGCTCTGCCGCCTGTGGAACCACATCCTGATGTCGCGCTGGTTGCCCGTGCCAAAGCTGGCGACACTCCTGCCTTCGAGCAACTTGTGCGGCAGTATGACCGGCAGATCTATCGCACCGCCCTGCACATCACCCAGAATCGCGAAGACGCCGAGGACATCACCCAGGACGTCTTCTTCAAGGCCTTCCAGAAACTCGAGCAATTTCAGGGCAACTCCAAGTTTTCGACGTGGCTGGTACGCATTGCCGTAAATGAGAGCCTGATGCGCCTGCGACGGCGCAAGACCTCCCGCACCGTGTCCATGGATCAGGATGTGGAGACGGAAGAGGGAGCCATCCCGCGCGACTTCGCCGAGTGGCGGCCGAACCCGGAACAGATCTTCTCGCAGTCCGAGCTGGGCGACATCCTGCGCAGGACGATCGCCGGACTTCCACCAGGTTTCCGCACCGTTTTCACACTCCGCGACATCGAAAACCTGTCAACGGAAGAGACCGCTGAGGCGCTCGGATTGAGCGTACCGGCGGTGAAATCAAGGCTTCTGCGCGCCCGCCTGCAACTGCGGGAGCGGCTCAGTCGATATTTCCGGCAGAAGAAAGAGGGCTCGTAGTGAACTGCACGGAGTTCCTGGCCAAGCTTACCGATTACTTCGACGGGCAGATCGACCCCGTTCTTCTGGCAGAGGTAAAAGAGCACCTCGACGCCTGTCATCATTGCGAAGTTGTCGTGAGCACGACGCGGCAGACAATCTCCATTTATCGCGAGCAGGAGACCTACGAGTTCTCTGAAGAGCTGGCTACTCGCCTTCGTGAAGCCGTCATGAAACGTTGCGCCGCAGGCTCGCCCGTAAAAGGTAATGCCACTCCGGAGACATTGCGGCGATCCTAATCTCCGTAAAGCCATAAAAAGAAGGGCGGCCGATTGGCCGCCCTTCTTCGTGCACCGAAACTTACTTTACGACCTGCTGGAACAGCGGTGATCCAAGCAGCGTCGCAAACTGGCCATCGGACGAGGTGTAATCCACCGACAGCGTACCGGAGTTCGAGTCGATCGTTGTTTCATCCAGAGCTGACTTCTCGATCGGAGACCCGCCGCTCTTCTTCAGAATCATTACACCCTTCATCAGCGTAGCCGCCGTCGCCGCGGTCACGGAATCGGACATCACCACCGCCATGTTGAAGCGCACGCCATTGCCGAAGTCCATCGTGTACCGGGCGGACTTCATCCGGTTCTTGACCGTGTCGTAGTCGGCCAGCTGCGCCGCTTCCCCGAGCACGCTCTTCATCATGGTCTGCGTACCCTTCTGGTCGAGCAGACTCCACACGGGACGATTGTCCACGGCCGACATCTCGTTCATCATGTCGCCATTGCTCAGGAAGTTGGGCGCCAGACCATCGCGCGCCTCAAGCGCTTCCCGCACCGCTTCATGATCGCCGAAAACCATCGTGGTCTGGTTCAGGAAGACCACGCTCATCCCGGCGGCGCCCATGGGATACACGGCGTTGTTGCGCACAGCAACGGGCTTGATCTTGTTCTTGGCGAAGTAGGTCATGATCGTCTGGGTCTGGAATTGTCCCTGGGCCACACCCACCACATGGGTTCCCTTCTCTGCGCGGAACGCCGCAAAGGCGAGGATATCCGCATCCTGATCGACCTTCAGGCCAGAGGTCTTCAACGCTGACTCCAGCCGCTTCAGCTCAGGTGGCAGGACGCGGTCCTTCAGTTGCATCGCAGCGGGAGAGTTCTGCATGGCGCGATAGTCCACCACGATGATCTGTTGCACGTCACGCGGAATCGACGAACGCGCATCACCGCCAAGTTGAGCCGCATGGGCCGTAGCACCGGCGGCGGCGCAACCTGTCAGAATCATCGTGACTGCCCTGCTTTTCCATCCCTTGCCCGTCTTCACTGATCGCACTCCTTCGCGCCTGGTGGTGGATCCGCAGACCCGCCGACGCTTCTTATAAATCTTGCCCTGATTTCGCAGGGACGGCAATCCCACAGCTGTGTACCTAGGGCCACGCGAGTGGCTGTTTCAGCCGTCTCTCCAGAACCTTCTGTTCTGGATCGAACCCGAGGGTTTGACGTGTCCAGGCGGCGTTCGGCTCATAGGCCTGCTCGGGGATGAGTCCTATGAGTTCGCCTTCCGTGAGAGCGCCACCCAGGCGATGCGCAACCTCTTCCACCACTGTCTGCACGCGGGACACCGGCGTCCGCTGAAAATCGGTAATGTTCATGCTCACCTGGGCCCGCCCCTGCGCGAGCACCCCCATCGCCTTGAGGCCGTAGAGGCCACCACCCGAGGCCCGCACCTCCCGCGCAATGGCTCGCGCCAGGCTCACATCCGGAACCCCGCCGCGGTCGGCCAGATAGATGTTGTACGCGATCAGAAACCGGCGGGCACCGACCGCGCTGGCGCCGGCATGGGCGTGCAACTCCGGTCCGCCGATATCGGGCCGCCGTGTGGAGTCGCGCACGGCATCCCGCAGAAGGCCCTCAAACTGCCCACGTCGCACATCTTCGAGGTTGACACGGTCGGGGCGCGACGCTGCGGCCTCATACAGGTACACCGGCACGCCAAAACGCTGCCAGATCGCCATCCCGGCCTGCCGCGCCAGCATCGCGCACTGCACCAGCGAGAAGTGACGGACAGGCACAAACGGGATCACGTCAGCAGCACCGATCCGGGGATGCTCGCCACGCTGCTGCGTGAGGTCGATCAACTCCGCGGCTTTGCCAGCGCCGCGCACCGCGGACTCAAGCACCGCCTCCGGCGCGCCGGCGACGGTCACAACGCTGCGATTATGATCGCGGTCGGCCGACCAGTCCAACAGGGAGACCCCATCGACCTTCATCGCATGGACGATCGCCCGCACCTTCTCCAGGTCCATTCCCTCGGAGAAGTTGGGAACGCATTCGACGATGGGGTCTTGTGCCGGGTCCTGCTCAATCATTGGTTCATCCTGCATGGTTAGGTCGACCACGGCCGCTCGGAGGTCGACAGCCAGTATGCTTTCCTGTCGTCAACGCCCGCTTACTTCCACCAGGTGTAGCCCACGGAGAACTGCACGCTCGCGTTGACCCCAGGGTTGCGGTCGCCGAGGCTGGCGCTTGAGATATGCACGGCATTCGCGCTGAAATCGACGGAGCGGCGCGGACGCAGGAAGTAGTGGGCCCCCACACCGAACTGCGGCGTGAAGTTCCAAACGCTCGTGTCCGAACCCGGACCGGTCTCAGCCGTGTCCAGCGGGTTTGTGCTGCCGTAGGCCGGATACTTGTGGTTTGTCCAAACCAGGCCACCGGCGCCCTGCACCCACGGCATCAGCTTGCGTCCATGCGTGAGGTTCCAGCGCAGGATGATTGGCGTGACGCTCACGCCGGTAAACGTGCCCCCGACGGTGTACGGCGCACTGCAGATGGGGGGCGCACCGGTACCTGTTCCAAGGGTATTGCACCTGATGCGCGAGAAGCGCGGCGTAAACGACTGCCAGTACGGAAAGAGCTCCACCGCGTACTCGAAGTTGCCCTTCAGCAGACCGCTGCCCAGCTCCGGCGTGAGCACCTTGCCCGCATGCGCACCGGCGAGCAGAAAGCTGAAGTTGCTGCGCTGCTCCGTCACGCCCACACCGCCCTGGAACAGGGCTCCATACTCAAACGGCAAGCGGTGCGCCACCTCCGCTACCGGCGTCGGAACGTTGGGGGCGGTGGGTGTCTGTGCCAGGACGGCCTTCGCCGTCAAGCCGGCGAGCAACATCATGAGCAAGCCGGAGATTGTTTTGCTTCGCATCACCCTCACAGTCGAAAGCCGCCAGTTTCTGGCGGCTTCCGTCCATTTCTGTTCTTTGTGCCCTAGGCCGTGACAGGCTCTTCGTCTGTCTCGAAGTTCGAATAGACGTTCTGTGTATCGTCCAGGTCTTCCAGCGTATCCAGCAGCCGCATCATGGCGCTCGCCTGCGTACCTTCGAGCTTCTGATAGGTGGTTGCCACCATCGTGACCTCGGAGTTTTCCGGCTTGATCCCGGCCTTCTTCACGGCCTCGACGACGGCCTCGTGCTCCTTGGGTGCGGTGATGATCTCCCAGTACTCGCCATCGTCGTTCAAATCTTCGGCGCCTGCATCCAGCACGATCTCGGTCAGCTTGTCTTCGTCGGCAGCCTTCTTTTCGACGATGATCAGGCCCTTCTTCGAAAACATGTACCCTACCGAGCCGGAC
>CAXTFS010000113.1:0-9646 GCA_964243395.1 uncultured Acidobacteriaceae bacterium
GCGCAACTGCTGCGGATCCGTGGGGAGCCGGCTTGCCGCCTGGAGCGCTGCATCCGCCGGTATGGCGCCGCGCTGAGCGAGCGCAGTCAAAAGTGCCACCGCGTCTTGGTAGCTAACACTCGACCGCGCCAGCATCCCGGAAATGGCCGTGTTCGCCACAGCATTATGCGCGCGGAACGCCGCCAGCTCTGCGTCCTGCATTTGAGGGATCCGCTGCCCGGCCATGTGGGCATGAGCGACCATGGGGAGGCGAGGCGGGGCAGGCGGCGGGGCCGCAGAAGGGACAGACGCGCTCTGTCCAAGCGATGCCAAGGCGAGCGCGTTCGTCGGCTGCGGCTGTGGCGCCTGAATCGGGGTACCCGTTGCCGGACCCGGAGGCGCGGCCAGCGGCGCCGTCATAACCTGAGACCCAGAGGCCGGAAGCGGCGGCTGCTGGAACGGCCGCGGATCTATCGTGCCGTCTGGCTTATGGAAGGCGGACGCCGCGATCAGCCGTGAACTGGACGGCGACGCGGCGGCACCCAGGGCGCCGAAGGCGTTCGGAGGCGTCATGACGGCCACCCCGACGCAGCGTGATCGAGCGCGGCGGCAAGAGCCTCCTCCACCGTGCCGAAGGCAGCCGCTTCGTGAGGTGCCGCAGCCAAGCCGGGCGGGGGAGGATCAGGCGGACGTGGGACGCGAAGAGGGTGAGGCGGCAAAGGCCGGGGCGCGGAGAGAGCAATTGCACTGTGCATCACGAGCCGTCAATACCAGCAATATCCGCGCCTGTGCAAGAACAACTGTACAGCATCCTGTAACGGAGAGGGAGAAAGAGAGAGAATTACTTGCTGTTAATTGTCTCCTTGCTTGTTTGGTGATGATGCCTTCTCAGGCAGCACCGTCGTCCAGCATGCCAGGCTCACTTGATGTGACACCGTGGTGTGGTCGTGAGCGGCCGCGGCTCGGCGAATACCGGACGTCAGGTCGTCTACTTGGGAGTCATGTCGACCCGCTGCGGTTAGGGAAAGAGCCAGACTGTGGGCAATAGCGGACGTGGTGAGGGAGCATGGTGGCAACTTTCCACCTTCGAGCGTTCAGCCCCCTGAGTTTACGAGTGCTATCGGCCCAGACCTTCCAGTGTAGGCTGGCAGCTGCGAATGGTGGAGCAACGTAATGTCGGACATGCCTGCCAAGTCTTTTGCAGATTTCGTGAATGCCGCATTTGAGACCACGACAGCCAAATCAGTTCGATGAAAGACCCGAGCCGCAACTGCCTCTTGCACGGCTCCGTTACCGACGTTGCTGGAGTAGAGCTTGCACTGAACAACAAGCGTAAGCCCGTTTCTCTCGGCTAAAACGTCTGCGCCTTGGTCGCCAGTTGTAGGTGTCGCCTTTGTGACCCAGCCGGCCTTTTGAAGCTGGCGGGCACAGTGCATCTCGTAGTGGATCGGGTCCATGTCAGGGCTGAAGACTTCGGGGTTGCTGAAGGTCTCCCGCGTTGCCGCTGCAATTGGACGCCCAGCGGCATCTTCAACCTCCAAGTTGATGGCCGGCATGATCTCGTGGGCCAAGTCAGCCATGCCCGTATTGTTAAGTAGCGGTATGACCCGGGTTTCGATGAAGGTGACCTTTTCCTTCTCCCATTTAGCGTAGTCGCGTGTGCCGTAAAAGTCAGGCTGGGTTAGCTGCTCTCGCCTGACGTGGAGGAGGTGAGCCTTGGCTGCAATCTCGGCGAAGGCGATCCCAATAGCTTTGCTGCGGCGGGCAGCAGCAGCCTCTAGCCTCGCTCGTTCTTTCCGAGACTTGAGGACAGCGACGAGGATGATAATCGCCGCGATGATGGCGAAAATCGTCAAGACAATCCCGGCACCACTCCCAGTTGTCTGATCCGGCGCTGAGGGTGCAGCAATAAGTGCGCTCCGGGGGGTATCTGACCGCTGTGCGGATTGAGGTGTCGATGTGTCGTTGGGAGGGTTGATATATCCTCTGGATGGAGGGGAATACTGGCTTGGCGAAGGGCGGCTTGCGTCAGGTGCGTGTTCACCCCCGGCTGTAAATGGCAATGCTCCCGTTGCCGCCGGAAGCCCTGCGCTCAGCCCTGCAGCCGATTGGGCGGGCGGCGGAAGTGCGATCGCAACAGGCGTCGTGAGATCAGACTCACGTAAGTAGAACGTTCCCTGACGACCAGTGGTGCCCGCATAGGACATGAGGGCCAGGTCGCCTTCATGTCGAACTAGCCGCCAAGGGCTGTTCGGAGTGATTGGAGCGCATGTCCCATCATTGACGATATAATTGACCCAACCCGGATCGCTGCGGCGTGGCTCCAGAGGGTTCGTCAGCACCAGCGTAGCCTGCGGTTTCAAGCAGCCGTAAGTGTTATGTTGTACGTGGTAGAGCAACTCGAGGGCGGGCGGCTGGTAAGAGCTGCTCAAGGCAGTTGCCGGAGCTCGCACACTGTTCCAACCAAGCCTGTAATCCGGTTCCGATCGCCGTCTAGCGTCGATGGGGGCAAGTCGCTGTTGAGCGGCCAGGCATCCGGCGAGTTGATCCCCTGATCCGCCGCAGTGAGCCTCCCTTGGAATGCTCCGATGCCCTGCCCAAAACTCCGCGCCCGATCGGTACTCGCCCGATAGGCCAGAGAACCATTGCTCATAAGCCGAGCGATCGTCAGATCCCGCCTGAAACGAAGGCGTCTGCTGTGCTCCGGCCGACCCCGCTAGCAACGCGGCCAGCAAGAGCGAGCAAAGCAGGGCGACGAAGGAGCGCATGAAGCCGACGCTTGCATGGGGCACCATTGGTGAGAAGACCCATTTGGAAGCGAGACGGATGTCTGGACTCTCTCTAAGCGTTTCATCCCTCAATCACCTTCAATCGTCCCCGTCAAGGATTAGGCTATGAGGGAAAGCGGAAGTGGAAAGCCTCAGTGAGGACCGAGATCGCTTCTGTAGGCGGCGAAAGTCGGTCGCCTAGCAGACGTATGGAAACTGCCTAGACGGTCCCTGAGACTACCAAAGCTAGTTCCTTGCGAAAACTATCATCGAGTTTTGCTCTGAAAAAGCTTCCATCATCAGCGTATACATACCCGCGCAGCAGACGGGCTGAAATCTTACGGCTAAATCTACCAGTATAAAGGATTTCGGGAGTAATTTCTTTAAAGACTTTAATTGAAGTAAGGAATATCGTTTCCGAGGTTCTAGGCAAAATCACGATGGGATATTTTCGGACTGACACATCACCATCTCCATTCTCATCTATAGGACACGCCAACCACGCCTTTTTAGAAAATGCAAGACGCCATGAAAAGCATGTTGAATTCAGCTTTACTGCAACAGAGCCTTTGTTAGTAAGCCTGACAGCAATGTATTGCGGTATTTTCTCTTTTGGACGACCGTCGCCATGGATGATCAGCATCACGGAGACTTTAGCCGTTATTCTAGGAAGGGATGCACGTTTCGTGGCATAGGATGTCCACAATGCAACGATTACTGCCGCCGTTGTGCTAAGAGCCTCAAGCAATGAAATGATGTGCGAGTGACGATCACTAAACCGCTCAAGCCACATGGAGAAAGTGTGTAGAAGAGGCACTCAATTAACCGGTAATTATAGTAGTTCGGTTGATTTGCCCGACTTCCATAGCAATGCTTTGAGAACTATTTTTCTTAATCCACTCTGCTTTTTCCCGACCTTTGCCGGTTAGCATAAGGGCTATCCCGCCCACTCCCTCTCTAGGGTGGCCGAGACGTCGGGATACATTGAAGACCAAGTTTTCAGCTTCATAGCTAGTCACCGCGTCGAAAACCCATTGCTCACTCACACCTGGTAAGACGTGGTCGGCAACTGGAAATACGTCCACCTGGCCGCGCGAGTTGGCTGCGGCGGCCTCTGCGATGGCAGCAAACAAAACCTCCTTGAACTTGGTGTAAGTCATTGTTTCTTTCAGCCCTCGCACACCGAGGCGCGAGCGCATAATTGTATTTATGGAAGAAGTGGCCATGCTCAGAGCATGGCCGTTTCTGTGCGTTACAGTGTCTTGTAGAACATGTGGTTAGATCCGGAGATTCCGACTTCAGCTAACCCACTATTTGGTGCATTAACCTTACTATTAAAAAGGCGTCCAGCGCCAATACGGGCAGACTTTGAGTAACCCTCCCAGGCTAATGCGGGAAAAAGATCCTTGATGCGATATCGAACAGTCTTAGGCTGCTTCAGTGCAAGTTGAACAGCTTTCTTAGTTATTTCAACGGCTTCAGTCTGAGGGCTAAGTGCATTGCATTTGCGCAAGAACAGTGCAGAGACACTGGGGAGGCCTTCCTCTTTCCTTATCGCAACCAACTTGCCATAGGTGGCGTCATCAACAGTGGTTTTTATCGTCTTCATATATGAGTTCCTGAAACAGTGGCGGAACCTAACTATCATAGTACCACACACAGTCAAGGTACTTTGATAGTAGCATGCGATTCAAACTTAAGACCTTTGGCATCGGACAGCCAACCGCTTGTAACCGGAAGGCTTGAGGTGGACCGAGTTCGTGCCATGAACT
The DNA here is from genome assembly GCA_964243395.1 of uncultured Acidobacteriaceae bacterium. GTDB lineage: Bacteria > Acidobacteriota > Terriglobia > Terriglobales > Acidobacteriaceae > Granulicella. The sequence continues at coordinate 4,520 of CAXTFS010000113.1, forward strand.
CGGGCCGCGCCGTCGTCCGGTGCTGCAACCAGGTTTGCAGCAGCCTTTCACGACCCGAGCACGAAGACAGATCCAGCCCGGTCAGGGTGCGTCGCCAACAGATAAGTCAGCACCGCCAGCCGATCGCCAACGAAGATCCGGCAGTCCTGCTCTGGCAGCGTCAACCGATAGCCCGCCCCGGCGTGGTTCTCGATCGCGCGGCCAGCCACGCCAACCCGCTCCAGCACCGCCCGCAACCTAACAACCCGCTGGGCGAGCGCATGATCTGACCGGGCTGACGTCCGACACGTTGCACCCGCCACCGCAGCCGTCAGCTCCGCTAGCGGCACCAGCCTTGCGCGCATTACAAGCCGCACCACCGCGAAATCACCGGGCGTGAGGCAGACAACCCCGTCAGGCCCGCGCAGAACCCGTGTGTCGAGGTTAAGCGCGAGCTCGCCGCGGACCAGGAACCCGCCACCGGGTTGTGATTGTTTTGTGATCCGTCGATACGCTGGCAGACCCGGCATTTAGGTTTCTGGCCCTGCATTTGCCATCTGCCCCGATCCCGGCGCGAGGCCGCGCGCGCATGGCGTTTCCTGCAGACGCCGTGCAATTGCCTCAACCTGGGCAACGCCATCCCGGCCAGGTCGGCGCCAAGCGGATATTTTCTCTAGAAATTGCCGCTCCTCGCGCGTCAGGCCGGGATCCTCCAGCAGCCGAACTGCGGCTGCTGGCCATGCTACATTGGCGGCGTCGCCACCGGACGACGGAGACCGCGCACGCGCAGGGCGATTGGGTGCCGGCAATAAGCTATCCCAGCTAAGACCGTGACGCTGCACCAGCTCCACGGCTCGCAGTGCGCCACGGTCGCGTTCCGCCGGATCAGGCGACGCGAGCCGGTTCAGAGCCCGCAAAAGGTCGCGGCGCTCGGTAAGCCGCAAGATGTTAGCGTCGGCAGAAACAGAAGGCATGGTGGATCGATCCTGTGCAGGTTGGTGGATGGACAGCGCGCGCAATGTTCACGTCGCGCGATTCCACTTCGGCGATAACTCCTCGACCGTGACCGGCGGACCCATCCGGCCACTAGGTGACGCGAGCGGGTCACCACGGGCAGCAGCGCGGGAAAAGGTGCCGGGCGGCAGGCGAATAAGCTCGACAGGCGGGAGCATCCCCCACCCAGGTATTGCCACAGGATAAACCTGGCCAGGGTCCAGACCGGGTTGGTCGTAATCAGTGAATTGCATGGCATGTTCCGTCTCGGGTTGGGGGCAAGGTGGCGCTTCGGCGAATTGTTGCTCCCAGCGGGTCAGGTCGGGGCCGCTGGCGTCGGGCGTCCAGCCGGGATCATCAGCCCAGGCTGGCGGTGGTTCGCTTTCCCAGGCGGGTTCCGGCTTGACCGTCTCCGGTTCGGACGGAGCAGGCGGCGATTGCGCAGGTTTGGCCGGCCGCGGCGCATTGGGCGACGGCTCTGGCGGGGCGTCCCCCACGGTGTAAACCGTTAACTCGCCCAGCAACCCAGTCAGCCATTCGCGGAACCCGTTCAGCCGCCAGACCGCCACCTTGGCAATCCGTTGCTGTTGCCCTCTACCCCCAGGTCGGTAGGTGACCGCTAACAGCCTATTTAGGGGACATTCCCCTAGGATAGACTCTCTTAGGGGAATGTCCCCTAAATCCCCCTTTCCCGGCCCGGCCCGCTGGAGCGCCTTCTTGGCCGCTTCGGCTGTCGGGAACAGATCTGGATAGGTCTTGGCCGCGTCCGTCGCCCCGAGCAGAACGGCTCCTCGAGCCCGCATCCGCGACATGACATCGAGCCGCAGATCGGCCCATCGGGTCAGCGCTGTAACGGGTAGCGGCAGCACCACGTCCGCCATAACGAACATCGTCACCGGGTCGTCCACGGTGCGGCGTACTCCGCGAACCCTGCCCACTGCCTGGATCACTTCGGCGTCCGTGATCGCGGCGCGCATCGCCTCCATGTCGGCGTCCGCATAGCAACGCACGTTGATGGCTTGGCCAGTGCCATCGACCATGAGCGCTCCCCGGGTCTCCATTCGACCTGGCTCAAGCGCGATCGGGCGCCCTGTGAGGGCCAAGGCGTCATCCCGCATGACCCTGGCGTCTGGAAGCGGACGGCCAATAACGAAGGCGCTCCGCACGTCGCGGAATTGGTCCAGCCCGGCAATGGCGTTGAAGTGCCCGGTGCGGATGCCAGGCACCCCGGCGAACCGTTCCTCGATCGCCTCGTAGGTGATGACCAGCCCGTTCCCGCCACTGTTCAACTGCACGAAGTCCGCGAGCTCGCCGGCCAGGTTTTCCCGCCGCCGGTTTTCCTCCGGCGCTGCCTTGGGGGACGGGACAATGGATGTCTTGCCCCAGCCGCCTAGGACTTGGTAAACCTCCATATGCGGGGCCGCCACCTTCACCTCCGCCAGCACTTCCAGCCGGGGCAGGTAGTGCCGCACCAAGTCGGTCGGCATCGTCGCGTCCAGCATCAGCATAGGGAGCTTGGAAACAGCCGCTTTCACCTCACTGCGGCTGTGCAATACGATCGCGCGATAGGGGCCTTCCTTGTCGCTCAGGGTTTTTACCTGGAGCCGGCCGGTATGTGTCGCGAAACCGGCGAGCAGCTCGCGCAGGGCCTCCCAGATCCCGGCCCGACGGGCGAGCGTCAGGTTGCCCCAAGCCTCTTGCACACCGGTCCTGCGATCATCCTCTGGCTGGCCAGGCCATACCAAGCCGACACGCTGACGCTCCCATTCGAGCTTGAAGGCGTCGGCGCAATCGTTCGCTGTCAACCCGGCCTTGACCACGGCCGCCCGGGAGATGAATTCGCCTTCCTCGTGCTGCTCAAAAGCCTTCATCGCCCGGAGCGCGTAAGTGTTCAGATCGTTGGTCTTCTCGTCGTCCGCCTGATAGCGGAAAAGCTTGGCGCCTTTCGCCGGCTGCGCCTTGTTGACTGGATAGCTGATGACTTCTTGCGCGAAGCTTTCAAGCCGCGAAGGGCGATTCGGGTGCAACCCCTTCTGCCACCAGCTCTCGTCCACGATCACCACGCCAATGCCTTCGGTAACTTCCTTCGACAACGGATGGAACAAGCTGTCATGCGTGGCGATCAGGACGTCGGCCCGCTTAACCAAGGGCTTCTGTCTCTGATAGGCGCAGGTTGCTCGATAGGGGCAGACCGGCTTGTTCTTTCCGCCCTTGCCGCATGCGGCGCTGTCCGCGTCATATCCAGCCGCGATGGCGTCGGCGACAGCCGGAAGGTTGAGGCACATCTTCCCAGCCGCTTCGCCATACTCCGGCTGGGCTGTACCCGGCTCCTCTGCCTCGCGCCCGCGCATAATAGCGGCGTTGATCCCGAGGGCCTGCATGCGCTCCAGCGCCTCACCAGATCCCTTATGATGCGGCACTAGCCACAGGACCCGGTGCGGGAGCGCGCCCTCCATCACCTTCTGCTCAAGCGTGCGATCCTCGCCTCTGGCCACGGCGATGTAGCGCTCCAGCGCTTCGCGGGCCGCGTGCGATTTACCGGCGCCGACCGTGACAACGAGTGCCGCGTGCTCCGCCGGCCGCTCGTTCTGTTCCATCTCAGTCAGTCGGTGCCACGCGACAGAGCGATCAAAAAAACCGCCGACGTGCTCGGCAAGGGCGATGCGCGCTTCCTCGAGAGACTGCCCGGGTGCCGCGTGTTGCGGCCGCATGGTTTGGATTTCGCCATCGCCCGCTAGCAGAGCGAAAGCGCCTTCAATCATGCTGTCGAGGTAATAGTCCTGGCAGTAAGGCGTCTCGACATTCCCGCCTGGTCGGCAGGGGGCGCAGCGGATTGCGTCCCGCAGCTCCGCTTTGATCGCGTTGTCGTCGCGGTCGTTGTAGCGATTACAGCGTTGGGCATAGCGCATCGTGGCGGTGCGTAACGGTTCGTGGAAACCGTCACCGCCGAGGCCCTTCTCGATGCCGGCATGCCCCATGAACGCGAGGGCATCCATAATATCACCAAGTCTGGTGCCGGCACCTTGCCCAATCGGGCGCGCACGGGGTGCTTCGACGCGCAAAGCCGGCAACACGACAACATGCTCGATTCCACGCCGCCAACCGGTGCGCCGAGGCAGCGGATCGTGTCCGCCTTCAATGATGGGATCGGCGATAAAGTGCGGCTGCGCGGCCGAGAACGGTGCCCGATCGACGCCCGGCGCGTGTTGCTTCAACACCGCCTTGATATGTGCGTTGGCGACGGGCTCACTTAGCCAGAAGAATAGGTGAACCTTGAGATAACCAACGGCGAACCCGGCCGAACTGGATAGCTGCCACCAGCACTCGGCATCGTGGAACGGCGCCGGCAGCAACTCGTGGATGGCGGTATCAATCGCCGTCTCAGGGTCGTCCACCAGGTCGCCCCAACCCGGCAGTGGCCAATTGTCGATGTCGACCATGATCCAGCGCCGGGGCACCTCAGCCAGCGACGGCATGATGTCGCCCTTGGCGTGCTTGCGGCGGCGGATCAGGTGCGTTTCTCGCCGGTCCGTGGCTGCGGCGATCGCCTCAACCGTACCGGGCGTGAGCGAGCCGCGCACCACGAAAGCGCGGGGGTCGCGACGTAAGACGTCCAGCACTTCGACCAAACCGGCCAAGTCGGCGATTTGATGCTCCTGCGGGATGAACCACGCACCCGCCTCATAGCTGATCTTGGACCATTCTTGGCCTTTGACATCCCACCTCCACCGTTTGGTGGCACGGGCGTCCTTCACCGTCCGCAGAACGGTGACGCCGCAGCCCGTGTTTGATGGCGGAGCCGCTGTCACCCGGCTCTCGGTCCTGCTGCTCGAACCTTAGCAGCGCACTCGGCCAGGATCTCGCGTTGCCGAGTTGAAAGCGATTTGCGCCCGGCCAGACCCTGGATGAACGCTGCTTCCCACTTCGTAAGCAGGTCGGGCCGCCGACGACATGCCGCTAAATCGCCAACGTAATCAGCGCACGGCCCATAGGGGGCGGCGGGACGCTCATTTGCAAAAGCGTGAACATCGCTGGTCAACACGTCCGACCATGACAGGCCAGCCGCCTTTATCATCCGATTGGCTGCGTATGCAGCAGCTACAACCTCGCCGGGTTGATCGGACGCCAGCAGCGCCAGGATCCGTGCCAACTTGG
>CAXTFS010000114.1:0-9571 GCA_964243395.1 uncultured Acidobacteriaceae bacterium
GGCCACAAGGGTGGAAAACCGGTCACCGATTGCGGGACGGTAAGCCAAGGGGCACACGACCCGCGGACAGCTGGACTTGGCCCGGGTCAACGGACCGGCGGGGAGATGCCGATGCGAGCAGCTGTGTGGGCGGCGATGTGTCTTTTTGGTACGGCAGTTCTGACCGGCGTGGCGCGTGCCGGTGAGGTGCTGGTGAACGGCGACTTTGAGTCGGGCGTCCTGAGCCCGTTCACGAACGACACCCGCTTTTGGATCGGGATCGGCTTCAGCGTGACGTCGAACGGCTGCTATGACGGGATGTACCGCGTGGTGGACACGAGCTGACCTACCTGGACGACCTAAGCGTTATGACCGAGCCCGTGGGCACGACCCCGGAACCGGGCGCCCTGTGGCTCACCGCGACAGGTCTTGCGGCGCTGCTAGCGGGATCCGTGCCGGGCAGGTTTCGCAAGTCCTAGGCTGTTTGCTGCAGGGGGAGCCGTCCTGATTTGATCTCGCCCTGGAGGATTGGCAGCGCCGCGTGTGCGGTGCGGGAACGGGCGGCATCACAATAGCTAGGTGCCTTTCTGAGCACCGAAGAGGAGGCCGCTTGGCAGACCAGCAGACGCAGGACCAATCCAATCAGTTGACGAAGCATCAGGACGGGGCGACGGACGACGCCCAGGGCAAGCTGACGGGCGATCGTGGTGACGCAAAGGCGCAGGCCTCGGGCTACCGCGGGAATAATCCCGGGACGGCCGGTTCGGGCGCGACCAACGTGACTTCGGCGACGCCGGAGAACAGTGACGGGCGGCTTAATCCATCTTCGCCGGGGGACACGGGCACAACGCCCGGATCGAACGTCAAGGTCGGCTAGGCTACGCTCCCACGATGGAGCATATCCACCCGCTACCATCCGTCTGCGGCTCGATCTCGCTAACCAGTTCGAGATTGATGCTTATACGGTTTGGGCAAATCGGCGAAAACGGGCAGGTGAAAACGGACATCTTCAAAGGCTAAACACTTTCCTAAGGACGGCCAAGATGCAATCGAGGGTCGCGCGGGCAACGCGGCAGCATGACCCGTAACCCGTGCAGCGGCTGTGTGATACTGGGTCCGCGCGAGACTGCAGTCTCGCTTGGTAACGTCCCGCAAGCGTGCCGTCTGTCTATGATCCAGGCGTGTTGCATCTGAAACTACGGCAGCTTAGCGAGAGCGGGCCTATAGCTCAATTGGTTAGAGCAGCGGACTCATAATCCGTTGGTTCCAGGTTCAAGTCCTGGTGGGCCCACCAAGCTATCATTCAGTGTTGCTCCGCGCGGAGCCCCTACTGCGGTAAGGGGCCTGGGGATACGTGTTGTTCGAGGTAGTGGACGATCAGAGTGAAGATGTGGACGCTGGTACCGGGGCCTTCGGAGATGGCGTGGGTGCGGTTGGGGTAGTCCATGAAGTCAAAGGACTTGCCCAGCTCGATCATCCTGTTCACGAGTAACTCGGATCCCTGGAAGTGGACGTTGTCGTCTCCGGAGCCGTGGACGAGGAGCAGGTTGCCGGCGAGGGCACCCGCATAGGTGATGGCTGAGCCTTCGTGATAGCCCTTGGCATTCGTGGCGGGCAGGCCCATGTAGCGTTCCTGGTAGATGGTGTCGTAGCGGGTCTGGTCGGGCACGGGCGCGACGGCGATGCCGGTGCTGTAGAGGCCGGGGTTGCGGAACATCATGTTCAGGGTATTGGTCCCGCCGCCGCTCCAGCCCCAGATGGCCATGCGATGGGTATCGATGTAGGCGTGAGCTTTAGCGAAGGAGCGGACGGCTTCGGCCTGTTGTTGTGTGGAGAGGACGCCGATGGAGCCATAGCCGGCTTTACGCCAGGCGCGGCCGCGCGGCGCCGGGGTGCCCTGGTTATCGAAGCTGAGAACCACGTAGCCTTCGCGGGCGATGAGTTGCAGAAAGAGTTGCTGCGTGCCGACGCCGCCGTCCATCACCGTGACGCCCGCGGGTTCACCGTAGATGTACGTGAAGACGGGGTACTTCTTCGAGGGGTCGAAGTTGGGCGGCTTAATGGTGAAAGTGCTGAGGGTAATGCCGCCGTCGATGGGCGTTTCGGAGTACTCGAACGGTGAGGAGAGAATGTTGCCGATCTTGCCGGCAAGCTCCTTGTTGGCCTCAAGGGTGCGTGCGACTTTGCCGCCGGGGAGTTGCACCAGGTCGTAGCGGGAGGGCGTGGCGGCGTTGGCAAACTGGTGGATGGCCCACTTGCCGTCGGGAGCGATCTTGTAGTTATTGGTGCCCTTGTCCGTGACGGGCGTGACGCGTTCGGGGGTGCCTTTGCCATCGAGGCGGGAGCGGAAGAGATAAGCGCGAATAGGATCGCCGGGCGAAGCGAGGAAGTAGAAGAAGCCATGGGCTCCGTCGACGGCCTGCGGCGCGATGATATCGGCGGCGAAGGATGTGAGGAGCTGGGGTTGGCCGGTGACGCGGGAGACTCGGTAGGCGTGGCGCCAGCCGTCGCGCTCGCTGAGCCAGAGCATGTCCGGCGCGGACTTGTCGGCAGTGTCGAGCCAGGTGAAGTGGTCCATGTTGCGGGTGCCGAACTCGACATCGAGGAAGGCGTCGTCGTGGTCGTGGAAGAGCTCACGTACCGCGCCCGTACCAACGTTTGCAAGAAAGATGCTTTCGTCGTTCTGGGCGCGGTTGATCCACTCGACAGCGACTTCGTCGGAGTTGCCAGCCCAATCGAGACGGGGGATGTAGTGATTGCGCGGGTCGCCTTCCAACTTGATCCAGGTCGTAGGACCGCCGGCGGCCGCGACCACGCCGGCACGAACGGCCGAGTTGGTCGTGCCGACCAACGGATACTTGTAGTGAAAAGTTTCTGGGTAGAGGGTCTTTGTGTCGTTGATGAGCGTGTAGTCGCCGACACCGGACTGGTCGAACTGCCAGTAGGCAATGTGCTGTGAGTCGGGGCTCCAGCGGAAGGCGTCACGGATGTTGAGTTCTTCTTCGTTGACCCAGTCGGAGGTGCCGTTGATGATGTCGGCCGAACCATCGGTGGTGAGCTGGCGGATGTTGCCCGAGGCAAGGTCTTCGACGTAGATGTTGTTCTCGCGGACGTAGCCGACGGTGCGGGAGTCGGGCGAGAACTTGGCGAACATGAGCGTGGAGTCGGGCGCGGTGCCGCCGAGCTTGCGCAGCTTGCTGTCCCCAAGTGTGAGCACCCAGTAGTCGCCGCGGGTATTTTCGCGCCAGACCTTCCTGGAGTTGGTGAAGATCAGCAGACGCGTCTTGTCGTCCGACCAGGCGTAGTCGTCGATTTCGAGCGGGTCGGTGGCGCCGGCGGGGGTGAGCTGTTTGGCCGTGATGAGGATCGTGCGATTGCCGGTGGCGGTGTCGTAGGCTACGAGATCTGAACCCTTCGCGCTCTTCGATCCCTTGACGTCAGCGGATGCTGCTTCGATCACGGTGTAGCGATCGCCACCATCGAGCCAGCGGCTTTCGGCCGGACGCTTCGCGCGATAGACCCTGCTCATCAGCGTGGTGAGGTCGGCAGAGAAGGCGGCGGACGGAAACTGCGAGTTGGCCGCTGCCGTGCTCTGGGCAGCAAGGGTGCTCGCGAGGGCGCAGCCGAGAGCGGCTACGGCCCAACGGCCGCAGACAAAACGTGAGGGGGTACGCATGGTGGAGCAAGTCTATCCGACGCTCCCGGGCTGTCCAGCAAAAGCGAAGCCCACCTGCATCGGGACTTGCATGCAGATGGGCCGGGCAGGTCTTATTCAAGCTGCGAGATCGACTTTATCGCGTAGGTTTCGAGCTCTTGGCTGCGTCCTTCGTGGCACCCTTCGGCGCCTTCTTCGTCGAGCTCTTCGCGATGTTTTTCGCGTCGGCTTTCCGCTCCGATTTGCCCGCAGGTTGGGGATCTTCGAGGTCGTCATCTTCGGAGTCGTCGTCCTCTGACTCAGCCTCCTCGTCGTCCTTACCGTCCTTGTGGTCTTTACCGCTCTTGTTATCGTTTTTACCTTCGCTTAGAGCGACGCGGGTAATGTTTGCGGCGATCTCGGTGAACTTGCCGTCGGCGGCCTCCTCTTCGGCGAGGGTCCCCGCGAGCAGATCGTGAATCTCGGTCTGTTCCATGGCTTTGGCGAGGGTCGCGGCGGTGCCGTAGGCGGCGATCTCATAGTGTTCGACGCGCTGCAGCGCGGCGATCAGCGCCAAATCCAGAACCGCACCCTCTTTGATCTTGTCGACGTGCTCGGCGGCTTCCTTGAGCAGGCCCTTCATGCCGTCGCAGGTCTTGCCGCCGGCGCGCTTGTCGAGGATCTCGAAGACGCGATCGAGGCGTTCGAGCTGTCCTTTGGTCTGGGCGAGGTGATCATGCAGCGCCCCTTTCAGCTCCGTCGAGGAGACGGCTTTGGCGAGGCGAGGATAGCCGCGCACGGCCAGCTTCTCTGCCGAGTGAATCTCTCTGAGTCCCTGAATGAACAGATCGCGTGCATCTTTCACAGCCATGTTGGTTCCTTTGGATTGTTCGGCGTTGCGCCGCAGACGAGGAGTTGGCGTCGCGTGCGGTGTGAGGGTTTGCTAGTACTCGATGACGTGCATGGAGGGGAAAGTCATGGTGCCGTCTGAGCGGTTGACATAGATGAAAAGTTTATGACTCTCATTCACGGTGGCGCCGACGATGATGCCGGTGCCGAAGTTCCCCGAACCATCGGTGCGCGAGACGTCGATGTGGTGCGAGGTGATGGGTGCATTCACGGGGCTGTAGGTGGTCCAATCCTCGGTGAAGCGCGACAGGGGATAGCCGGTGTACTTGTCCGGGTGCGACTGCCATTGTGGGTCGTTCTCGTAGAGGCCGTAGGCCTTGGCATAGTCCTTGTCTTCGATGGCGGTGTAGAACTGGCTGACGCGGTGCTCGGCGGGCAGGTTGGAGAACAGCCATCCGTGGCCAAGGATGTAGCCCAGCAGGGTGAGCACGAGCAGAAGGACGGCCGTGACCGCCGCGGCAATTGCGATGGTACGGTTGCGCCGGCTGCGGCGTTCGTCGAAGGCGGGTGCATCCATCAAGCTCATGTGCGTTCGTGATCCCTTGCCTGCCGGCGTTGAAGTTTACTGCTGCGCTATTAGACACCGAAGCGGTGCGGAATGGGTGTCGGTTCGGTGATGCCGCGTCGGCCCCGGGGCTGGCGGCACTTCCGCTAGCGCGTGTGCAGCAGGGGAAAAGCGTTTCCGAGGTGCTCGAAAACGGGGCCGGTGGGGAGGTCGTAAACGCTGACGATGTCGAACCGGATCGGCAGGAGGTCGCGCCAGGGCTCGGGGAGCCGGCGCCGGTAGGCGAGGGCCATGCGCCGCAGGGTGCGCTGCTTCTGTGGATCGACCGCGGTCTCCGCAGGGGCGAAGTCGTGCGCGGTGCGGGTCTTTACCTCGACGATGACCAGCGTGTCGCCGTCCCAGGCGACGAGGTCAAGATCGCCCTGCAGCCGCGCGGAGTGCCAGCGGCGGGCCACGACGGTATAGCCGTGATCGCGCAGATAGAAGAAGGCGAGGTCTTCGCCACGTTCACCGGTGAGCAGGTGCGAGGGTTTGGGATCGCGCCCACGAGCTTTGGCGCGCACGGCCGCGCGGCGGTCCGCGCGGGTACGCAGGTGCAGGTAGAGGCGGCGTTCGAGCGTGCGCAGCGGGACGGAGACCATGGGCCTGCGCACAGCTTACGGGCTCAGCCGCGGCGGCGGAAAGGCGAGGACGTGCACCTTCCGTGGTACCGGCCCGCATGCGTGTGTGCAATGCCCGTCGGCCGGTTCTCCTCAGCCGGTTCTCCTCAGCTGAATCTTTGCGGCCGGGGAGGCCGCGATATACTTGATCGTGCACACCGGGCACAACTCAAAATCACAATTGAAGAGGTCCCAAGCGTGTCGGCAAAGTACATCTTTGTGACGGGCGGCGTTGTGTCGTCGCTGGGAAAAGGTCTCGCGGCGGCGTCGATCGGCTGCCTGCTGGAGGCGCGCGGGCTGCGCGTCAACCTGATGAAGTTTGACCCGTATCTGAACGTGGATCCGGGCACGATGAGCCCATTTCAGCATGGCGAAGTGTTTGTCACCGACGATGGCGCGGAAACAGATCTTGACCTTGGCCACTATGAGCGGTTCACGCATGCCAAGCTGACGCGCGACAACAACCTGACCACCGGCCGGATCTACGAAGGCATCATCACCAAAGAGCGCCGTGGCGACTACCTGGGCAAGACGGTGCAGGTGATCCCACATGTGACCAACGAGATCAAGGCAGCGGCGCGCAGGATCGGGGCGGACTGCGATGTGGCGATTGTGGAGATCGGCGGCACCGTCGGCGATATCGAATCGCTTCCGTTTCTTGAGGCGATCCGGCAGATGCGGCAGGAGCTCGGTCGCGACAATACGTGCTTCGTGCACATGACGCTGGTGCCATGGATCGCAGCGGCGCAGGAGCTGAAGACCAAGCCGACGCAGCACTCTGTGAAGGAGATGCTGAGCATCGGTATTCAGCCCGACATTCTGCTATGCCGCGCCGACCGCGAGGTGCCGGGCGAGATGCGCGAGAAGATCGCCGCGTTCTGCAACGTGGAAGACGCGGGCGTGGTGATTGCGCGCGATGTGCCGAGCATCTACGAGGTGCCGCTGAACCTAGCCGAGCAGGGTGTGGACGCGCTGGTGCTGAAGTATCTGCGTCTGGACGCGCCTGAGGCCAACATCACGCCGTGGAAGGACATCGTGCGGCGCGCCTACAACCCCACCGACGAGGTGCGGATCGGCGTCGTGGGCAAGTATGTGGAGTACGAGGACAGCTACAAGTCGCTGAAAGAAGCACTGGTACACGGCGCACTTGCCGAAGGGCTGAAGCTGCGGCTGGAGTGGATCGAAGCGCAGACGCTGGAGGTTCCGGAGTACGAATCGATGCTGGAGGGCTATGACGGCATCCTGGTGCCGGGTGGCTTTGGCAAGCGCGGCATCGAAGGCATGCTCAACGCTATCCGCTACGCGCGTGAGTCGAAGACGCCGTACTTCGGTATCTGTCTCGGCATGCAGACGGCGTGCATTGAATACGCGCGCAATGTGTGTGGGCTGGGGGGCGCCAACAGCGGTGAGTTCGATCCGCAGACGCCGTACCGCGTGATCTACAAGCTGCGCGAGCTGACCGGCGTGGAAGAGATGGGTGGCACGATGCGTCTGGGAGCGTGGGAGTGTGTGCTCGAGCCCGGATCGCTGGCGGAAAAGGCCTATGGCGCGACCAGGATCAGTGAGCGGCACCGGCATCGCTATGAGTTCAATCGTGAGTTTGAGAAGCCGCTCACCGATGGCGGCTTGAGGCTTACGGGCGCAAGCGAAAGTGGGACGTATGTCGAGATCATCGAGATCCCGGAGCACCCGTTCTTTCTGGGCTGCCAATTTCATCCGGAGTTCAAGTCGAAGCCACTGGAGCCGCATCCGCTGTTCCATGCCTTTGTGAAGGCGAGCTACGCCAACCGCGGGCTGCGTGCCGCGCAGCGGCTGGTCGAAGCGGAAGTACGTGCCTAGCCAATGACGATGCGCTATGAGTATGAGGGGCGATCGCGCTTCAACGGCGCGGCGGTATTTGGCGTGTTTCTGGCGCTCGCGCTGGGTGCCGTGACGCTGGGCGTGTTTTTGCACGGCGCCCGCACCGGTCTGGCGGCAAGGCTGGCGGGATTGATTACCGGGCGGCCGCTGACGGTGGTGTCGGCGCCGGATGTGGTCGAGAAAGTGCAACGGCTGAACCGGCTGGAGACGGTGGTGTATTCGCTGGACACGGTGGTAGAAGGCAAGGAGTCGAACGCGATTCTGCCCGATGCGCTGGCGGGCGACAAGCTGCTGATGATCGTGCATGGCCAGACCATCGCCGGTATCGATTTCGGCAAGTTGAAGCCGGAGAGCGTGCACATCACGGAGGGTCGGGATGGGCGGTCGATTCGCCTGGCCATGCCGCCCAGCGAGGTGTTTCTGACGACCATCGACAACGGAAAAACGCGGGTGTATGCGCGCGACACCGGGCTGTTTGTGGCCGCAGATCCGAACCTGGAGAGCACCGTGCGCACACGTGCCCAGGGTGAATTGCAAGGCGCGGCGCTGAGCGATGGCATCCTGGATGCCGCCAGCAAGAATGCGCGCGAAACTGTGCGGGCGCTCCTGGAAGGTCTGGGCTTTGCGCATGTTGACCTGCAATGAAGCCGGCAAAGAGCGCCCCCGCAGAACTTTTGCGGGAGAGACCGCGTCCAAGCGGTGAGTGAGCCTGATGGAAGCCCAAGAGCGTGAGGCCCCGACGTCGACCGGCGAGCCTTCGCTGACATTGCAGCCACCTGCAGTGCAGGCGGTGGAGCGTCGGCCGCCCTTGCCTGCGCTGACTGGCCTGCGTACCCTGCTCGCGCTCACGATTCTGCTGTTCCACTTCACGCCCGCCGGGCTGCAATCCGCAAAGCACCCATGGCTGACGCTGTACCCGATCGTGAACATCGGGTATGTGTTTGTCAGCTTCTTCTTTCTCATCTCGGGCTTCATCCTGGCGTACAACTACGCGCATCGCGAAGGCGGCGTACGCAAGGCAGACTTCTGGATGGCCCGGTTTTCGCGGCTGTACCCGGTGTATCTGCTCACCATGCTGATCAGCCTGCCGATGCTTGCACTGGAGTGGCGCTCGCGCAGCCACGGCGAGTTCTGGGCCGGTGCCATCACAACGCCGCTACTGATGCAGGGCTTCTTCCCGCACCTGGCGACATTCTGGAATACGGTGAGCTGGACGCTGTCGTGCGAGGTGGTGCTGTACCTAGCGTTTCCGTTTCTGCTGAAGCTGCGCTGGCCGAAGAATCCGGTGCTGCTGGCCGCGATGGTGCTTGGCTTCTGGGCGCTGGGACTCGTGCCGCACACACTCTATCTGTTGTTCAACCCGGACCACCTGCAGGTGCCGGTAGACCGCTACGCGAGTGGCACGTGGCTGGACGCGCTGAAGTACACGCCGGCGGCGTACCTATGCACGTTTCTGGCAGGACTGACGCTGGGTCATCTGCACGACGAGACCAGGCTGTCGGTGCGGGGACGCACGGTCGTCGGCCTGACCGGGTTTGCCCTGGCGTGGTTTGCCGCCTACGTCGTGGCGCCGCGGGTGCCGTACATCCTGGTGCATGGTGGCTTGTTCACGCCGGTCTGGGCGCTTGTGATTCTGGGCCTAGCGGGGACGAGCCCTCTGGCGCGGATCTTTTCGGTTCGGCCGCTGGTAGCGGTGGGAACCTCAACGTATGCGCTGTACCTGCTGCACTTCAACGTGTTTCAGCTGCTGCAGTGGCACCATGTCGTCGCGCGACTGGGCCTGGCGCGGTGGGATCCCTGGGTGAGCTATGTGTTCGTGGTGCTGCTCGCGGTGGCGGTGCGGCGCTGGGTGGAGCATCCGTGCCAGCAGGTGATCCAGGGGTGGTGGCGCGGGCGTAAGGCTGCGACGGTTACGTTGGCGGCCGGGCAGTCTTAATTGGTCTGGCTGCGGCTTCACCAACTTCTTTCGTTGTTATCCCGTAGCGCAGCGGAGGGATCTGCTTTCGTTCGTTGCTGCAAGAACAT
>CAXTFS010000115.1:0-9567 GCA_964243395.1 uncultured Acidobacteriaceae bacterium
CTTGGGGGTCTGCGTGTAGACGCGGGTGCAGACGCCACGGCGCTGGGGCGAACCCTGCAGCGCGGGCGAGGCGGTCTTGTACTTGGTGGGCGTGCGGCCCTGCTTCACGAGCTGATGAAATGTCGGCACTTCGCTGAACTCCCTTTACTTCTCTGCTATCCGGCCCGATTGCCCGGTCCAGATACCCGAAAACATCACTTGTTGTTCGGGCTCGGTGCAGGGCAGCTCCCTCGCGCTACACCCGCGCCTGCCCCGGAGGGCCGCACACGCGAATGGCGGAGGTGGTTGGCTGCGATGCCCAACACGCTCCGGCGAGATCCTGAATCCTGCACGCGGCCGTACTGCCTGACCACGGATACTGCCACTACAAAAAATCACTCTGGCGAAAAGCAGGCGACGGTGGCTGATCGTGCCCGGGTGGACGTACCCCGGAGGCCGGCTCCGTTTCGCTGCCTCGACCCACATAGCCCATCCCCTTGGGTTCCTGGCCTGAGTCGTGCCGGGGAGGAGGGTGTCGCAGGTTCGATGTGAGGGCCGCAAACTTGCCCCATGCTGCGGGCCGTGCCTGCGGGAATCCAGCGGTCTTGCCCCGGGGGGTGTCCTGAGCAGAGCTCAATGGACAGTTCGAGACGGACCAATGCAACCCTCTTACTGTAGCAAGGGGGGGTCGGCGGCGTCAAGATTCGCGGGCCGGAGTGATAGCCTGCGGACCATGGATCTTCAACCGGGTCATCTCTCGCGCGTTCGCTGCGCCCTTCTTGCCTTCGCCACCGCGGTCGCTCCCTGCGGTCCCACCCTCCTCGCGCAAGGCGCAGCGGCCCGTCCCAAGGATCCCGTCGCCCGCGATGCACCCGGTACGGAGGTGCAGGCGCAGCGCAATGCGAGCGGCGCCGCGTCGGCCAACGGCCAGCATCTGGTCAGCCCTGCCGCGGTCGCGATCTCGCCCGATGGCACCACCGTTGCCTGGACCCTGCGCGGCCGCGAAGGATCTGCCCTGCACCTGACCTCCATCGCCCATCCGGACCCCGCTACGGAAAAGCTCGTCACCGTGGCCGGCGCCGTAAACTGCGCGGACGCCTCGCCTATCTGGTCCCCGGACGGCGAGACGCTGGCCTTTCTGTCCAACTGTGGCGCGGGCGAAGGCGCGAAGAATCCCGGACAGGAACAAATTTTTCTCTGGTCGAAGAAGACAGGCGAGGTGCGCCAGCTCACGCATCTGACCGGCAACCTGCAGCAGCCTGCCTGGTCGCCGGATGGGAAGCAGATTGCCTTCCTCTTCGTTGAAAATGCCAGCCGTTCCGCCGGTGCACTGGATGCCATGAAGCCCTATGCCGGCGTGATCGGCGAAGACGGTGTCGAGGTACAGGGTATCCATGTCGTCAGCGCGAGGACGGGTCAGGGTCGTGCCTGGACACTGCCGAGCCAGCACGTCTATGAGTTTGCCTGGGGACCGGATGGACACGATCCGTCACTGGCCTGGATCGCGGCGCCAGCCCCGGGCGAGAACAACTGGTGGGTGGCGAAGCTCTACATGCAGAGACTTGGGAGCGCTCTGACCTGTCTTGATCCGGAGACCTGCCAGAAGGATGGCGCGCCGCCCAGTCCCATCATGACGGCCGTTGACCCGAACACTGTGCCGGGATCCCTGCATGGCCTGCAGATCGCGGTCCCGCGCTGGTCTCCCGATGGCAAGCGAATTGCCTTCATCGGTGGCCTCATGAGCGACCAGGGCTCCACGGGCGGTGACCTGTATACCGTGGACGTGAGCCTCCTCGGCACAGCCGGTGCCCAGCCGACCCTGCCCGTTGACGTCACTCCCGGCATCGACGGCACACCCAGCTACGAGACCTGGACGAATGACCACACCCTCGGCTTTGTCGAAGATCGCCGCGGCCACACGCTGCTGGTGGACTGGGACGTGGACCGCAAGGCTGCCGAAGCCGGGGCCACGATGGATCTGGGTGAGGTCTCCGTGGGTGGCGGCCCCATCAAGGATGCCATCGCCTACGTTCCCGCCAAGGGCGGCACGCTGGCCTTCACCGAGCAGGGCTTCACCAGGGCGCCGGAGATCTGGACCGTAGGCGCCGCGGGCCCGAAGCAGCTCACCCACCTGAACGACGGCATCAAGCCCACCACCCGCACGGAGTCGGTCGAGTGGGCCAACGGTCCGTTCCACGTTCAGGGTTGGTTGACCTTCCCGACCAACTACGATCCAGCGAAGAAGTACCCGGTGATCGTAACGGTGCATGGCGGTCCCTCGGCGTCGATCACCGCGCGCTGGGGCGGCGGCCAGTGGGCCGACAAGGGTTATTTCGAGCTGCAGCCCAACCCGCGCGGCAGCTTCGGTCAGGGTGAGGCCTTCACCGCGGCCAACCGCATGGACTTCGGCTACGGCGACCTCCAGGACATCGAGGCCGGGATGGACTTTGTGGAGTCCAAGTACGCCATCGACAAGAACCGCGAAGGCCTGACCGGCTGGAGCTACGGCGGCTTTATGACCATGTTCGCGGTGACGCAGACCCACCGCTTCCGGGCGGCGGTGGCCGGCGCCGGTCTGAGCGACTGGTTAAGCTACTACGGCGAAAACTCGATTGACCAGTGGATGATTCCGTTCTTTGGCGCTTCCGTCTATGACGATCCAGCGGTGTACGCGAAGAGCTCGGCGATCACCTACATCAAAAACGTGAAGACCCCGACGCTGGTCATCGTCGGCGATCGTGACGGCGAGTGCCCTGCACCGCAGAGCTTCGAGTTCTGGCACGCGCTGCGCGATCTCGGCGTCAAGACCCAGCTGGTCGTGTACCCCAACGAGGGCCACGGCTTCCGCGACCCCGAACATGTGCGCGACCGGGCCGAACGGGTCGCCAAGTGGTTTGCGGACAACATGCCGGCCACCACTGTCAACGCCGGAGCCTCGGTTCCGGCAGGCAAACCGACACCCCGCGCTGGTCAGTAGCCGGGGATCGCGGCCGCAGCGGCCACGACGCAGCCGGAAGGCAAAGGGTAGCCATTTGCCTCCCCCTCCGCCCGAACTCTACACTGACCTTGCGATACCCCAGGGTATGCACGGACCGTTTCGCGGGCATGTGGCGGAACGGGGAGGCGGAATGCGGCGGTTTGTTTGTCTGTTGGTGTTTGTGTTGTGTGCCATGCCCCTGGGTTTATCCATGGCGGGTTGCAGTAGTCATGGAGTTTCCACGCAGTACTGTAATGGAGACGGTTTTGGACCCACCAGCGGGCAGATCAAGACCATCACGCTGGCGTCGGCCCTGACGGCCACAGGTGAGTCGCTGAACTACGGGCAGATCGGCGCCCAACTGTCGGCCACGGCCGCGGATTGCTTCAACAACAACGTCGCCGTCACCCGGTATACCTTCGCCACCACGGACATGACGATCGCCGACATCAACCCGACCACGGGCTCGGTTTGCGGCGGCTCCTGGAACCGCAACACCGGCGGCGGCATCGCCGACTACACCGTGTGCACGCCCCCGGCGGCCACCAACACCAACCATTCAGCCCTGATTACGGCCTCGGCGGGTGGCGCGGTCAGCAACGCGATCGCGGTGTACATCCATGCGCCGGTTACGGGCGTAGTCCTCGGTGTCCCATCCACGAACTGTACGACCGATCCGGCGACCAACTGCTGCCCCGTCGACACCAACGGTTCCACCGTAACGGCCCCGCCCTACGATGTGACGCAGTGCCTCTCGCAGAACCAGAGCGGCCAGCTGATCGCCCGTGCGTACAGCGGCGGCTTTACCGACGAGGCGCACAACATCACCTGCCAGGTGGGCACCATCAACTTCGCGCTGCAGAGTGCGGGCAACGTCGCCACCATCGGACCGCAGGGCGTCGCGACAGCCAATCAACCCGGTTCGTCGCTGGTCACGGCAACGGTGTCCAACTCGTCCTCCGCGCTCAACTCGGGCTTCATTTCCACCTGCCCGCCGGCGTCGATCGTCCTGACCGCTGTGGGCGCCAACGCCGTCAGCACGGGCAGCAGCACCAGCAGCCTGATCATTGGCCTCAACCAGCCGCAGGCGTTTACCGCAACGGTTCTGGACACCAAGGGTCTACCGCTCAACGGCACGGCGCTGCAGTTCAACTCCACGCTGCCAATCAATTTCCCCACCGGCTCCGGCACGGTCACAGCCCTGTTCCCGGGCTCGGCGACCATCACGGCCATCTGCCAGCCCGGCAGCTGCAACCCGGCCCCGTTCAGCCAGATCGGCTACCTGGGCAACGGCAAGCCCATCACCTCGAACGGCATCACGGTGACGGCCGCCGGTACGGTGTCGACCGTGCTCTACATGGGCAGCACCTCGTCGCAGTATGTCGCCAGTGAGGACTTCACCACCGGGCAGCTGGCAGCGCCCATCAAGCTCCCCTACACGCCCAACTCCATGGTGATCTCGCAGGACGGCTCCACGATTTACATGGGCAGCGCGGGTGGCATGATGACCATTGCCACCGCCAGCAACACATTGTCCGGCGTGTTTCAGGCCATCCAGGGTTCCGTCCTCGCGGTCGCTCCGAACAACACGGACGCGGTGTTCACCGATCCGTCGCGTGGCACCGTCTCGCTTGTGACCTCCACCGGCACCGTCTCGTCGAGCTTCAACGGCGTGGGCACGCGGGCGCAGTGGACGCCGGATAGTTCCACGCTGTACGTGGCCACCACCGGCAATCAACTGTTGACCTACTCCACCTTTGTCGGCTGGGAGAGCACCACCATCACCGATGAGCCCTCAAGCCAGCCACAGTACAGCGATGTCGCCGTGACCGTGCCCAGCGTGGGCGCCTACTTCGCCGGCACCAACACCGATGGCCGCAGCTACTGCGCGTCGACTACGCTCGCCGCCAACGGCCCGCCACCCACGGCCACCAACACCTTCTCTCCGCTGGCTGATGTGCAGACGGTGACCACCGACCGGATCGCCGCCACCACCGATGGCAAGCACATCCTCGGAGCGACGGTGACCTCGACGCCCGCCAAGCTGGTCGACATCGCCGTCAACTTCCCCCCGCCCACACAAACCACCAACAACCCGCTGATCTGCACCACCCTGGCGGGCGCCGCGGGCTTCAACAGCACCTTCACCACCAAGAGCCTTACCGGCTTCACACCGACGGCGATCACGGGCATCATTCCGTCCACGAATTCCAACGTGGCCGTAGTCACCTACACCGGCTCCGGCGGCGTGGTGCCTCTGTACGTCCCGGGTACCGGCGCGATTGCGGATGTCGCACTCTCCGGTGGCGCGACTACGGCCCCTGTGGCTGGCGTGTTCAGCACCGACAACAGCATCTTCTACGCGGGCACCTCCGGCGACAACGTGGTCCACACCATCGGCATCACGGGCACGACCGGCACCGACACCGGCATCATCACGCCAACGTTGCCCGACGCCAACGGCAATCCCGCGACGCCCAACCTGATCGTGCAGCGCGCGCGACGGTCCACCTCCTAGAACTGGGGGCAGAGAAGATCGCGTCAATGAGATAAGGACCGCTGCAGTGCAGCGGTCCTTATCTTTGCAGGCGTCATTGGAGGCACACTTCAACGGGAGCTCCAGCGGAAGACAAGTTAGAGGCTCAGGCCTTCTTCAATCGCTGCTCCAGCAGATCGCGCCCAATCGCATCCAGCACACCGTTCAGGAAGTTCATGCTCTCCGGGGCGGCATAGCGGCGCGCAATCTCCAGCGTCTCGTTGATCACCACCGCCGCGGGCGTGGAAGGGTAGCCAAGCATCTCCGCCGTTGCCGTCCGCAGCAGGTTGCGGTCGACCACCGGCATGCGCTCCAGCCGCCAGTTCTGCGCAAACTTCGTAATCAGCGCGTCGACCTCTTCCTCGCGGCGCGTGGCCAGGCGGTGCAGATCGTCCGCAAAGCCGCGGGTTTCGTCGTCCACGTCATCGCGCGAATCCCAAAACAGCTTTTCCACTTCGGCGGGCTTCTGTTTGCCCAGATCGCCCTGGAACAGCATCTGCATGGCGAGCTCGCGCGACTTGCGCCGTGTACCCACTAGCGGCCCGCTCCCACAACGACCGGCTCTGCCATCGGCGCCTGGGCCTTGCTCAAAATTTTGCTCTGGATGGACGCCATTTCAATGGCCGCCACCGCTGCCTCAAAGCCCTTGTTGCCGGCCTTCAGGCCAGCCCGGTCCAGTGCCTGCTCCAGGGTCTCGCAGGTCAGCACGCCAAAGGCATGCGGCACGCCCGTCTCCTGCTGCGCCTGCCCGATGCCGCGCGCGACTTCGGTGTAAATCGCCTCGTAGTGCGCGGTCTCACCGCGCAGCAGCACACCCAGCGTGATGATCGCGTCAAAGCGCTTTGTCTCCGCCAGCGTCCGTGCGGCGGAAGGGATCTCCCACGCGCCCGGCACCCGCACGACCTCCACATCGGCCTTTGCCGCACCGCTGCGATACAGGCCGTCCAGCGATCCCTGCAGCAGCCGATCGGTGATCACCGCATTCCAACGTGCCACCACGATCGCGAAGCGCTTTCCGGCTGCCGAAAGATCGCCTTCCACGGCCACGGGACGGCCATGCATCGGGTTCAGCGACTCCCAGAAGCCGATTCGCAGACCAGGGGTGAGCTCGGCCTCAAACAGCCGCGCCTTCCAGTGCGTCTCCTTCACGTCGCCGAGCCGATTCGCCTGCGCTTCGGACCCCGTCTCGGTAGACATCCACGTCTGCACGGCTGTATGTACGGCATCCAGTTGCGTGGTCTCGATCAGCAGCGTCGGTTCTGCGGGAGCGCGGCCGGTGGTCAACTCAAAATTGCCGATCGGTGCGAGGAACGCCGCACCTCGCGCGGTGTCGGTCGACCAGCCGCGACCTTCTTCAAATCCCAGCGTTTGCAACAGGCGCGACAGCCGCTCAAACACCTCCGGTGAGGCGATCGGCGTGACGCTGGTGATTCCCTTGATCATCCCTCCATTGTACCGTTCGGGGGCCGGCGCCCCGCTGGTGCGTCGTGGGGGAGCGCAGGCGGGAAGATCGCGAGAAATCCGTTATTCTTTGCGATGTGAGATCCTTCGCACCGCTTCGCTCCGCCTCGCTCCTTTGCCTCGTCGCCTCGTTTGGCGCTATGGGTGGCCTCTCCGGCTGCACGCATCGCACGATCTCCGGTGGACCCGCCAGGGCGGAGCAGCGCGCCGCCGTCAGCCAGGAGCGCAGTGAGTTGCAGCTGATCGCACCGCCCACCAAGAGCCGCTACATGACCGTGCACAGCTATGAAAGCTGGGAGAACCCGTACATCACGGTGCAGCCCGACATGCTGACCATCCACGTGCTGCTGGCCGATGCAAACACCACAACGCTCGGCGAAGGGGGCATGCTGCGGCCCGTGGGGGCGCGTCGTGAGCTCGTCAATGTCAGCCCGGACAAGCTCGGCGAAGCCATGAGCGCCATCCCGCCCACCGCATGGCCCTACGGCCGCGTGGTCGCCGTAGAAGAGGCCCACAAAACACCAGCCTCCCAGGAACCTGTCATTCGCCGCAACATGGAACTGGCCGTCGGCACGCTGAACGATCTCGGCATCGTCGCCTACGACATGAGCGAGGGCAACCTGCGCTGAAGCGAACAGGCCCTCGCTAAACCAGTGCTGGTCGTCTCTGCATCGCCTTGGTGATGCCGCCAATAGATGCGTCATCTCGACCGAAGGCGAAGCCGGGGCGGAGAGGCCCCTGCTTTCCTTCGCCCGGCGCAGCGGCACAAGGCGAAAGACAACGGTCTCTCCACTACGCAGACGGTAAAACCCTCCGCGCCAGTCGCAATGACCAATCATGGGCGGAGCAAGCAATGCTGAAAACGCAGCGCTGAAAGCCTAAAAACCGCCGTGCCGCACATCATCGCCACGCACCCAGAAAATGACATCTTCCGCGATATTCGTAGCGTGGTCCCCGACCCGCTCGAGGTTACGCGAGATCACCAGCGCATTGAGCGCCTGCGAGGCACACTCGGGGTGCTCCTGGATGTAGCGGCCGAGCGAGTGGTAGGCGTTGCGATTCATGTCATCCACCTGGTCGTCGAGCGTCAGCACACTCTGCGCGAGATCGGCGTCAGCTTCAATAAACGCCTGCAGCGCCTTGCGCACCATGGCTGACGAGAGCTGCGCGAGCCGTGGGATATCCACGGGGATGTCCGTCGATTGCAGCGTGCCAAGCTCCTTCACACGATTAGCGATGTTGACCGCCTGATCGCCCACACGTTCCAGGTCCGCGTTGATGCGAATGACCGCAAGAATAAAACGCAGATCGACGGCCATGGGCTGCTCCATGGCGAGCAGATCGAGCGCCAGTTGATCGATCTCGCGCTCCATGCGGTTAACCGCCGGCTCAGAGAGCAGCACCAGATCGCAGAGCTCTATATCGCGGTCGGAGTACGCTGCGGTGGCCCGTTGAATTGCCTGTTCTACAAGGCCCGCCATGACGAGAAGACGTTCTTTGAGGCCATCCAGGGCCTGGTGAAACCGTGTTCGCATTAACCGAACCTCCCCGTGATGTAATCCTCGGTCCGCTTGTCGGAAGGACCGGTAAAGATTTTGTGTGTCGACGCGAACTCGACCAGCTTCCCGGTGAGAAAGAACCCGGTCTGCTCGGCGACGCGTGCTGCCTGTTGCATGTTGTGGGTCACGATAACGATCGTGTATTGCGCCTTGAGATGGAAGATCAGGTCTTCGATCTTTGAGGTGGAAACCGGATCGAGCGCGCTGGCGGGTTCATCCATCAGCAACACTTCAGGGTCCACCGCCAGCGCACGCGCGATGCAGAGCCGCTGCTGCTGGCCACCGGAGAGACTGGCACCGGACTTCTTCTTCAGATCGTCCTTGACCTCGTCCCACAACGCGGCCTGCTTCAACGAGCGTTCCACGACTTCATCGAGCACACGCTTCTTGCGGTAGCCGTTCAACTTCAGGCCGCTCGCGACGTTGTCGTAGATGGACATCGTGGGAAAGGGGTTCGGCCGTTGAAACACCATGCCGACGCGGCGGCGGATCTCTACCGGCGACGCGTCCTTGTAGATGTTCAACGGACCCATCATCACGGTGCCCTCGGCACGGGCGGCTGGTGTGGTCTCGTGCATGCGATTGAGGCAACGCACAAAGGTCGATTTGCCGCACCCCGATGGCCCGATCAAGGCCGTGCAGTTGTTCGCCGGAATATGCAGGCTCACGTCTTTCAACGTGTGCACGGGTCCGTACCAGGCGTTCAGGTTTTCGACCCGTATGTCGACTCCCACTTACCGTCCTCCCTTGAGTGTGCCGCGGTTTGCAAAGATGCGCACCAGCGTCACCGAAAGCATGATGAGCACGATCAATACCAGAGCGCCGGCCCATGCCAGCCGGTGCCACTCATCGTAGGGTGAGATCGCGTAGGTATAGATCTGCAGGGGCAGCGCCGCAATGGGTTGCCCCAGTTTGAAGCTCCAGAACTGGTTGCCGAAAGCGGTAAACAGCAGCGGTGCGGTCTCACCCGCGACACGCGCGAAGGCCAGCATGCAACCGGTGATGATGCCCGGCGATGCCGTCCGCAGGCTGACGGACAGGATCGTCCGCCACTT
>CAXTFS010000116.1:0-9544 GCA_964243395.1 uncultured Acidobacteriaceae bacterium
GCGGTCGTAGAGCGGGAACCAGCTCGACTGCACCTGCACCATGATCCGGTGCCCGGGCAGAAACACGTGGTTCGTCGTCGGCAGGGCGAACTTGTACAGCAGCGGCTTGCCCGGCGTGATCGCCTTCGCCTCCGACAGGCTTTCGCGATACCGCCCGCGCAGGATATCCATCGCTACCGGCAGCTGGTAGCCACCCATCTCCGGCTGCCCGGGCACCTCATCCGGGTACACATCGATCAGCTTTATCACCCAATCCGCATCCGTTCCGGTCGTCGCGGCAACGAGGTTCGCGATCGGCTCTCCACTAATCGCGAGGGGCTGCGTCAGGGCATCGCCCGTGAAGCTCAGCACATCCGTCCGGCCTGAAAACTCGCGCTGATCGTCTACCAGCCAGCGTACCCATGAGAGGTCCGCCGTGTACCCCACCGGCTGGCTCGGCCGCGCACGGTACGGCACGGGCTTGGCCGGGTCGGACACGTACTCGTCAAACGCCTCATTACCCTCCGGCTTCGCGAACCCAAGCTTCGCCCCCGCGTGCAGGTACAGCGGCGTCGCCTTGGGTGTGCAGCCACTCTCACACCCGGAAGGCCAGCTCTGCAACCGTTCCCACCGGTTCGTCCCGGTCTGGAACGCCGTTACGGGCGGCGTGTTGGTGGCTGGTGCATCGGTCTGCAGGTAGTGCGCCAGGAACGGCGCCAGGATCTGCTGACGGAAGTACAGCCCGGTATCGCTGTGGAACTTGATCGGACCCAGCGACGATGCCTCTTCGATCTCCTGCCCGTGATGCCACGGCCCGATCACCAGGAACAGGTTGCTCTTCGCATCCGGCTTGGCCGCCAGGGCCTTGTACACCGCCATCGCGCCATAGATGTCCTCCTGGTCCCAGAGGCTGTCGACCAGCATCGTCGGCACGGTCAGCGGCTGCGCGGCGAGCACCTTGTCCACTGCCTGCTCGCTCCAGAAGCTGTCATACGCCGGGTGCGCGGTCAGCTTCTGCCAGAAGCCGATCTGGTCCATGTTGCGCGACTTGGCCAGCGCGCCCGCCGAGCCCGCATTCATGTACATGTCGTAGTCGTCGAAGTTGCTGATCAACCACCGCGCCTCGCCCGACCGCGTCGCCGTCTGCTCATAGATGTAGGGCAGGTTCTGCTCGCGAAACGCGCCATTGTGGAACCAGTCGTCGCCACGCCATCCATCCACCATCGGATTCATCGGCACGGCGACCTTCAACGCCGGATGCGGATGCACCAGCGGCATCAAGGACAGAAAGCCGTCATAGCTGATCCCCAGCACGCCCACCTTCCCGTTCGTCTCTGGGATGTTCTTCACCAGCCAGTCGATCGTGTCGTAGCTGTCGGTCGATTCATCCACCGGCGTCGGATTCAACGGCCCATGCAACGGCCGGTTCATCACATAATCGCCCTCCGACCCGTACTTGCCGCGGATATCCTGCACCACGCGGATGTAGCCGCCCGCAAGGATCGTCTCGGTCGCATTGTCATAGCCCCAAAGGCTTGTGCCCAGGTGCACGCTTGGCGAATTCATTGTGAGCACAACGGCGTTGTACGGCGTGCGCGTCAGCAGAATGCCCGCACCCTTCGCGCCCCTGGGCACCAGGATCACGGTGTGCAGCTTCACCCCATCGCGCATCGCGATCATCACGTCGCGCCGATCGAAATCCATGCCGGCGGTCGGCTGCTGAAACGCCTGCGGCGTCTCGCTCGGGTAGTTCGGATACAGCGGTGCAGCCTGGCCTATCGCACTGTGACCGACACCGGCCAGCAGCGCTGCGGAAAGAACAGCGAGAGCCACTCGCGAAGTACGGGTCTTGACGCCTGAATGCATGCAGCCTCGATCGGGAAAGGGATGAAGGCAAAGTACCACGCCCCGGGGTCTTCGCCCCTCGCTAGTCGACGGGGTCGGGCGCACCCCGACCCAAGGCCAGGTATCGTCACGGGCACCACCCTTCGATTCACAGTCCGTTCGCCAGCCCTTCACCCGAGGTTCGCAGGGCACTTGCACACTGGCTACAGCACTCCCAGCCGTACTCTCAGGAGCCAGCATGCAGCCCAGGTCGAAGGTTTCGAGCCTCTGGAGCGAGTCGGAGGCACCCGCTCATCGCCGCAACGGGAGCAACGCACCGGGATCGCGCGGTGCAGCTTGGAGAATGATGCCGCTGCGACCGTACCACGCCGAATGCAGTAGAATTCGCCCGCCATCCCATCGGCACCTTCTACGGTCTTCTGGAGCTGCTCATGATTCATCGTAGCCTTCGCTTTGCCGCCGGTCTGCTTTCCGCAGCGGCCCTTTCGCTCTGCTTGAACGCGTGCGGACAGACAACCGTTGCGCTCTCCACCGACGGCGTGAACGCGCCCACCTCCTACACCAATCCGCTCAAGCTCGAAACTCCGCTCGGCGCCGCGGTCAGCTGCCCCGATCCCGCCATCTTCAAGCAGCGTCTGGAAGGCGTTGACACCTGGTATCTCTACTGCACCGGTGACGCCCTGAACTCCAAAGATGTGAACGCCAACGGACAGCTGAACGCGCACCTCATCGCGCAGTACAAGTCCTTCGACCTCGTGCACTGGACGTACATCGGTGATGCCTTCCAGAAGACACCGTCCTGGGTCGGCAACGCCACCAACCAGTTCTGGGCCGCGGCCGTGAAGCAGTTCAACGGTAGGTTCTATCTCTACTACGTCGCGCCCAACACGCCACAGGGCGCACCCGCCATCGGGGTCGCCACCAGCAGCAGTCCGGCAGGCCCATGGACCGACGCCGGTGCCCCGGTAGTCGCCCCGGAGAACAACCCCTATAACAACGCCCCCGGTCGCGCCGTCATCGATCCCGACGTCGTCGAGTACAACGGCAGCCGCTACATCTCCTACGGCAGCTTCAACGGCGGCATCAGCATCCGTAAGCTCTCTGCAAACGGCCTTACCTCGGATCCATCCACCGAGAAGCAGATCGCCGTCGACAACTACTACGAAGGTGGCAGCTTCTATCAGCACGACGGCTATTACTACCTGTTCACCTCGACTGCCAACTGCTGCAACGGCCCGCTCACCGGCTACAGCGTGCGCGTCGGCCGCGCCGAGACGCCGCTCGGACCCTTCCTCGATCAGAACGGCATCAGCATGACGTCCTTCGATCCAGGCGGGTACATCGCCATCGCCGCGAATGGGAATCGCTGGCTCGGTCCAGGTGGCAACGTCGTCTTCACCGATGACTCCGGGCAGGACTACATGCTGTATCACGCGGTCGACGTGAACTCGCCGTACTTCGACGGCTTCCCCGGCGCCACCCGGCGCCCCGCGCTCATCGATCCAATCGTCTGGGTCAACGAGTGGCCCTCCGTGCGCGGTGGCCTCTGGGCCTCGGCGCACAGTCAACCCGCCCCCGCCGCGCAGCCCTACGAATCCAACGCCTACCGGCCCGTCGCGGCCGACACGATGGACGAACCCGGCAAGCCCATCGCCGCGCTCTCCGACGAGTTCAACAAGCCGACGCTCTCTCCGCAGTGGCACTTCATCCACCCGAACGCGAACAACAGCTACGTCCTGACGGGCAACGCGTACGAGGTGCAGACCCAGGGGCCCGACGAGGCCAGCGACGCCCCGCAGGTCTCCATCCTCGGCGAACCCGTGCCTGCCACCGGCAACTGGATGGTCGAGACGAAAGTGACTACCAGCGTGCCGTTCGATAACAGCTGCTGCTTCAACTTCGCGCAGGGTGCCTTGCTTATCTATGGCGACGACGGCAACAGTATCAAGCTCGACGTTGTGCCCGACTACGACATCCGCCAGATCGAGTTCGCCAAGCAGATCAATCCTGTGCCGGCCTACTTCCCTAACTACGGCAACAGCCTCGTCGGGCCGCCTGCCATTGCGACCTGGCTGCGCATCGTGCGCCGCGGAAACGGCGATACCGGCGAACTCTACACCGCGTACAGCTCCACCGATGGCATCATCTGGACCAAGGGCAGCACGTGGCAGCACCAGCTTGGGGCGGGCGCGCAGATCGGCATCTCCGCCATGAACACGCCGGGCTTCACAATGGATTTCGACTACGTACGGGTCTCGCGACTGGCAAACTAAGTCTCATTAAGTCCCGCTTCGTAGCGGATCACAGGCCGGCGTCGTTGGGTGCCGCGACTGCATAGAAGGATGTTGTCGCTGGGTTCGCGGTCCTGTCGGTGAAGCTGGTGCCGGTGAGTCCCGATGCGAGTTCATTGGCGGCGTTGGAGGCAAAGCCGGCACCCTGGCTGCGGAACCGCGTACACCACGCCCGGGTGCCCGCACGCCAAGGGGAGAGCAGTTATGGCTATACTTCCCCGATCAGGAATTTGGTCTTTCGCGACGGTGCAGCTGATGCGACTTGGTCTTTCTGCGCGCTTGAAAATGAGTGTTCTCTTCGGAATCGCTTCATTGAGCGGGATCGCCGTGGCGCATTCTCTCGCCAACGGGCCCGCGCCAACCTCTTCTGTCCCGATCCAGGCGGAACTGATCGGACCCCTGGACATCTCGCGCCTCAAAGAGGGCGCTCCAGTGCTCGCCCGCGTCAGTGAAGACTGGAAGCGGGAAGACTGTCATCTTCTTCCTGGCTCGCTGGTACATGGGCATATCGTCGGGCTCACGCGCAGATCCAAGGTGGAGAAGGTTTCGTCGATCCAGGTGCGTTTTGAGAAAGCCCAATGCCAGAAGGGCGAATCGGGGGAATATCCCTTGACCCTGATCGGCCTGATCGGTCCTTTTGGCGAGGCCCCCGGCGGCAGCTCAGGACTCTCTGAAGCACCGCCCCTGGCAGACGTGCCCGGCTTGAGTATCGGGGTCAACCGTGCACCACCGGGTGAGGCGGGCGCCTACATGCGCAGTGTGGAGAGCGCATCGGCCGCCAACGAATACTCGCAGGTAGTCAGACGAACCCGAAAGCTTCCGCCGCAAATTCTTCCGGGGCAGGTCATCGACGTTCCCAAGACAGACCTGCACGTCGGCACTGGGGTGGACGGCGCATCGATCGTCAGCGCAACCAGGGCAGATGTGCGGCTTGAGCCAAGAACGCTCCTGCTACTGTGGCCTTCCGCACTGCTCAACCCAACACAGCATGGAAGCGCGGAAGCAAGCGGGCGTAAAGCGAGTCTTCTACCGCCCGCAGCCAGGGAGTTGAGCGCCAGCACGGCCTCCCCTGCAGCCCTCGATCAGACGGAGGTGTGTTCCGGCGCATG
Organism: uncultured Acidobacteriaceae bacterium; assembly: GCA_964243395.1. Taxonomy (GTDB): domain Bacteria; phylum Acidobacteriota; class Terriglobia; order Terriglobales; family Acidobacteriaceae; genus Granulicella. The sequence continues at coordinate 5,225 of CAXTFS010000116.1, forward strand.
TGACTTCCTTGGATCCCTTGACACTCGGACCGCAACAATCAGCAGGAGTGCCAGTACGCTTCCGCTTACCGCACTCGGCTACGCGCCGCATGACAAGCAACGCAGCCTGAGCTTTAATCGCGAAACCACCCTGACCTACCTCGATGAGCATCACCTGCTCTGCACCTTTGATCCGCATGTTCTCCGTAGTCGCTCGCTCGACGGTACTGAGCCCATCCGCAGGGTCAGAGCTGCGCTCATTGACCCAGGGACACGAACGGTTCGTCGTGTTCTGGATTGGCGGGTACGCGGCAATGACGGCTATCTCTGGCGCTACGGCAACGGCATGGTGCTTGTGCATATGGAGCATGAGTTGCGGCTCTTCAACGCTGACCTGGCCGTGCAACGATCTATCCCCGTGGACGGTCCGGTGCCCTGGGTTGTCAGCTCTCCCTCCAACGATCACACCGCCGTAGCCGTCATAAAACGCCGGTACAGTCTGGATGAATTTCGCGAGATCGAGCAGTCAGGCGAGAAGCCCGACGAAGACCTCGAGGTGCGTGTGTATGACCGGGACTGGAACCTGGTGTCCACGTCGCTGCGCTCCTCGGGCACTGCCATTCCCGTGCTGTCGGATGCCGGTGAGCTGCGCGTGAACCGGCTTGCCGCAGGCCGCTGGAAGATTGCCGAGTATGACTGGAACAAGACCGCGCATGAGCTGGCCACGGTTCATTCCGTCTGTCGCCCACTCGTCTCGGCGCTGGAGCATGAGCTCACCTTTGTCACGGGGTGCATGGCGACCTCAGGAGACGTCTGGTATCGCATGCTGCGTCCCGATGGCCGGCCCCTGCTGAAGGCCGAATCCGCTTCCGACGAGATCGTCCAGTCCGCGGAAGGCTCAAGGTTCGGTTCCTTCGCTATCCGCGTCATCAAGGCGGTGCGCCCGATCGCGGTGGATCAGCCATTTAGCCGCGCCGATCTGCTGAAGGAAGAGATTGGTATCTACCGCAGCTCCGACGGCGCACGGATCGGATCGGTGGTCACCGACGACTTCATCCTGGCTCAGAACTCCTACGCGTTGAGCCCGCAGGGTGGAGAGATCGCCGTTGCCGGCAATCAGAACATCTCGTTCTACCCTCTTTCGACGCGACCCTGATTGCCTTGTGACGCGTTTCCCCCGGCAGGATTGCGCTGGTCGGCCCGCGACCTTCCTCGTCGGGGAAAAGATGCGGCTGCCGGCCATCGCAGGGCATACCATCCTGATGTGCTGGTGCCGGAATCCATACGCGAGTTTTTCCGCTGCAAGATCCTGCGACCCCTGCTGCGTCAGCTACGCGGCGGTGTGACCCCGCGCCGTCTGGCATGGAGTCTGGCACTGGGGATCGTCATTGGGATCAACCCGTCCATGGGACTGACCACCTTGCTCGTTATCATGCTCGCCTGGACCTTTGGCCTGAATCAGATTGCTTCCCAGATCGGGGCGCACGCGATGACGCCGCTGCACCTGCTTCTGTTTCTCCCGTTCATTGAACTGGGCGTCCACCTGTTCCACACCGGCCGCCTTCCATTAAGCCGGCGGCAGGTCGAGCACCTCAGTCATCATCCCTGGCGGCTGATTCGCGAGATCTGGCAGTGGGAGTGGCATGCCCTGGTCGTGTGGGTCGTCTTCGCCGCCATCACCATGCCTCTGCTTGCCATGTATCTGCGCCGCGCCCTGGTCGTGCTGATGCGTCGTCACAGAACGCTCATACGGTCACGCCCCGCATAGCCGTCGTTGCCGGGAGCCGCAAGTGCCGCGTCCCTTTTCAGCACCGCATTGCGAGCAACAGCTCCTTCACCGAGAAGGGCCAGAGACAAACCCTAAAGTGGAGCTTTAGCCAGGGGGGTTACTCCTGTGGTTCGTGTCGCTGTTGCCGCGGGAGACCGCGAAGGCAACACCTCAAGTGAAGCTTGAGGCCAATGTTTACTCTTTTGATTCCCGGCTACGTACCGCATCTCCTGCCGTGATGCTCGCCCTGGGAATGCGCGCCCGAAGCGAGCCGTTATGCTGGGCATACTTCTTCTCCCATGGGTGCGTCGATGCTTTCTCGCCTGACTGCAAGGGCCGTTCCGTCCTGTCTGCTGCTCGCCAGCCTCGCCGGCGCCCAGACCCCGAGCTCCGCTCCGCTACCCTCGCTCGCGCCCGTACGCACGCAGCAGGACATGGTGGTCACCATCCACCATGACGCCACCGACGCCGGTGTCGCCACCCTGCGCGCGGGCGGCAATGCGGTCGATGCGGCGGTGGCAGTGGGTTTTGCGCTCGCGGTCGTGCTGCCCGCCGCCGGCAACATCGGCGGTGGGGGCTTCATGCTCGTTCGCCCCGGCTCAGGCCGCGGCATGGGCGCGGCCAAGGGCGATAGCCGGCCGCACTTCCTCGACTTTCGCGAGAAAGCGCCCGCCGCCGCCACACGCGACATGTACCTGGACGCGCACGGCGAGGTGATCCCGAAGCTCAGCACCGTCGGCGCGAAATCTTCCGGCGTACCTGGAACCGTCGCCGGCCTGGTCTACGCCGAACGCCATTTTGGCAAGCTCGGCCTCGCGCGCGTCATGCAGCCGGCCATCCAGCTCGCCAGTGAGGGTTACGTGCTCAACGCCGAGGAAGCCTTCGACCTCACCTCTGGGCGCCTGGAGGTCTCGCCCGCCTCCCACCGCATCTTTCAACGCGACGGTGACTACTACAAGGCCGGCGAGCGCTTGAAACAGCCAGAACTCGCCCGCACCCTCGCCCACATCGCTGCCAACCCGGACGACTTCTACCACGGCGTGATGGCGCAGCAAATCGCCTCATTCGAAGAGGCCAACGGCGGCCTGATTACCGCGGCTGACCTCGCCGCCTACGAGGTCAAGGACCGCGAGCCGCTCGTCGGCCACTACCGTGGGCTCGACGTCATTACCTCGCCGCCGCCCAGCTCCGGCGGTATCGCGCTCATCGAGACCCTGAACATCCTCGGCGGCTACGACCTCGCCAAGGCCGGCCCCGACCGCTCCCCCGCGCAGATCCACCTGATTACCGAGGCCTTCCGCCGCGCCTACATGGACCGTGCCGACTACCTTGGCGACCCGGACTTCACGCATCTGCCCATCGCCGCACTCGCCGCACCCACCTACGCCGACGCCTGGCGCGCCACGATCGATCCGTCCAAACCCACAGCCTCCAAGGACCTCGTCCGCCCGGCAGGCTTCGTGCCGCCACCGCCCACGGCCGGGCCGGCCACCACGGAATCCCACCAGACCACACACTTCTCTATCGTGGACAGCGACGGCAACGCGGTCGCGATGACCTACACGCTCAACTTCGGCTTTGGCTCCGGGGTCACGGTGGAGCCGCTCGGCTTCCTGCTCAACGACGAAATGGACGATTTCGCCAGCAAAATGGGCGTTCCCAACGGCTTCGGCCTTATCCAGGGTCCGGCCAACGCGATTGCCCCCGGCCACCGGCCGCTCAGCTCCATGACGCCCACCATCGTCGCCGAACCCTCGGTCTGCCCGCACATGCCCGCCCCCGCGGACGCTGGGGGCCATCTCATCCCGATGGGCCACGGCCCCGTCTGCCGCATCGGCGAGCTGCGCCTCGTGCTCGGCTCGCCCGGCGGCTCAACCATCATCACCACCGTCGCCAACGACCTGATCTCCGTGATCGACAACGGCCTCGACATCCAGGCCGCCGCCGATGCGCCCCGCTTCCACCACCAATACCTGCCCGATGTGCTCGAGTTCGAAAAGCGCTTTCCGCAATCGACCATCGATGCCATGGCGGCCAGGGGCTACCCCGTTCGCCATGCAGGCGCCAAGGACGAGAACAGCGCCGGCACCTGGGGCGACAGCGAACTGATCGCTCGCGACCCCGCCAAAGGCAACAAGCCGGGCACTCTCACCGCCGGCCAGGACAAACGCCACACCTTTGGCAAGGCTGCCGGCGACTGAGCACGCGAATCCCGTTAGTAGCGCTTCAACGCGGGCTCCGGCGCCGTACCCGCCCGGCCACCGAGCAGCCAATCCACACGGCTGGTCACATCCTCGTCACGCGCCTCGCACGTAATGCGCGGAATCGCCTTTCCCTTTCGTTGAGAACTACCGTGCTCGGCACCATGTCGCCCAGGCCGACACGCGCCATTGACTCCGTATCCGCTCCCGTCCATGCCTCCATGTGGATCGCATGCTCTGCAAAAAAGGCTCGATCCGGCCAGTTTTTTTGGCTCGTCAATCGAAATCGCGACGAACCGCACAGGCTTCCCCACATATGTCGGTCTGCGAAATTACTCAGGATAGCAAGTTGGGCCAAGGTTAAAAAAGATG
>CAXTFS010000117.1:0-1608 GCA_964243395.1 uncultured Acidobacteriaceae bacterium
AAACGAAGCCTCCGGACCGGCCGGCTTCAGCGGCTGTCGGCCGGTAGGGGCCAGCAGAACGCGGTCCAGTGCAAAGGCGTCGCGGGCGGCGCGGGCCACGGCGAGGTGCCCGCGGTGGGGTGGATCGAAGCTGCCGCCAAAATAACCGATGCGCATTTTGCTCAGGACTGGCCGAGGTGCTGGTGGATTAGTGGCCGCCGGAAAGCTTGTAGAGCGTTTCGGCGTTGCCGCGGAGCACCATGCGAGCGAGCTCGGCGGCGCGGAATGGGGTGATTTCGCCGTCGCGCTGCATGCCGGTGAGGGCGATTCCAAGCGCCTGGCGTTCGTTGTGCGCCGCGACCCAGGTGCCCTCCTCCCAGCCCATCGCGGTGCTGAGCGGGTAGCCGTCGGTGGCAAAAAGGACCTTTTCGGGGTAGGTTTCCAGCCACTCGCGGAGCCAGCCGGAGAGGGTGCGTGCGGGGAAGAGCAGGGCTGCCTGGGAGAGGTCGAGGTACAGGTTCGGCTTCTGCAGCAGGGCGCCGATCTCGTGCACGTACGGCCAGCCGCCATGCAGCAGAACAAAGGTGGTGTTCTTCAGGCGTGGGTCGTTGAGCAGCGGTTCCAGCAGGAGCGGATTCACGCCGGCGACCGAGAAGTAGCGTCCGCCCCCGGCAAGGCCGTGCAGATGAACGACCAGGCCGAGCCGGCCGCACTCGCTGGCGATGTAGCGAAAGAGGAAATCCTGCAGCGCCTTATAGGTGGCCGGGTCCGGCGTGCCGCCGCCGGCGAAGCGCTTGTAGGCGGCAGCGGCCTCGGCGCGGCTGGGATCGGCGAAGTCCAGGCCGCGCAGATAGGCGACCTCGAACTTGATAGCGACGGCACCGCCAGCCTTTTGCCGCCTGAGCGTGGGGAGGACGAGCTGGCTAAGATACGCGTCGAGCGTGGGCGGCAGTGTTTTCAGTCCCGCCTCGGCGAGATAGCGGGCCCGGAGCTTGTCTTCGAGTGGGAAGAACAGGCCGCGGTCGGGCGTGGCGGCGGCAAGGCCGGCGTTTGAGAGCGGAAAGAGCAGCGTGTCGTCATAGGGCACCCAGAGGAAGCGAGGTGGCTCGACGCCGGTGCCCATGGTCACGCGGTTCGCCAGCATCGTGCTGATGCCGGCCTGGTTGAGGACCCAGTCGGCATAGTGGGTGCCCTCCCGCGTGCGAACGGCGGTGCGTGCGGCTTCGAGCTGGGTCTGGGCCTCCGGGGTGAGCGGCGGCGTCCCCTGAAAGCCGAAGAGCGCGGACCACGCGGCCGCCAGCGGCTGGAAGTCAGGGCGCCAGCCGAGCGGATCGGTCTGGGGCTCCATGTTATCCACCGGCAGGGCGTCGAAGCCGCGATCGGTCGCCATGGCGGGTGGCGCGAGCATCGGGTGCGCGTGATTGTCGATGGCGGGCGTGCCGGCAATCACGCCGGCGATCACGGGATCGATGTCGCGATCGAGCGGGCTCGGGCGCGGTGACTTCGCAGCGGGCGTCTGGGCGACTCCGACCGCGGCAACACACAGAAGTGCGCAGGCCGGGAGGCAGCGATAAAAGAAGGCTCGCATCCCCAACAGCCTACGCGATGCGTGCGCGGGGCTGCACGCCT
>CAXTFS010000117.1:1708-9467 GCA_964243395.1 uncultured Acidobacteriaceae bacterium
AGCGGGTCACACAGTGGGTCGCACGGCCCGGAGCCAGGCCGTCATCCGGTCGTGACCGACGGCGCCGGCCTGCTCGCGCACCAGCCTGCCCCCCGAAAAGATCATGAAGTGGGGAATGCTGCGCACGTGGTAGCGGGCCGAAAGCCCGGGTTGTTGCTCGGTGTTGACCTTGAGCACGATGGCCTGGCCCTTCACCTCCGCAGCGGTACGGGCGACCTCCGGTGCAGCGGAACGGCAGGGACCGCACCACTCGGCCCAGAAATCGACGAGCACGGGCACACGTGCGGTGGCGAGAACCTCGTCGAAAAGCGCAGCATCGGCCGTGATGGGTTCAGCGATTGGCGGAAGCGGCTCTTTGCAGGCGCCGCAGCGGCCGGTATCCGCCAGATGGGCGGCAGGGGTGCGGTTCCTGGTGCCGCAGTGCGGGCAGGCGCGGATAAGGGGCAAGGGAATCTCCTGACACGATGGCGTACCGTCGACGACGGGCCGTCGATCACGGAACGTCACACGTATTCGATGTCGCGAGGCCCGGCGGGAGCCAGCGCCTCGACGGCAATGCGCAGTCGCAGGTCGGGGTGCCTGACGTTTTGGGGCTTCGGCGCATCACACAGCGCAGAGAGGTGACAGTGATGGCGAAGACACTTTGGCTGGTTGGAGGCGCGGCCCTGGCGGCAGCAGCGTACCTGGTGATGAAGCAACCCATGCCGAATGAGGCATTTGAGAATGGTGCCGGAGCGGACCTTGCCGGCAAAGTAGGCGCATGGGGCGACAAGCAACGGGTGTTCGGCACCGGTGGTCAGCTGAAGGGCAAGCTGGAACAGGGTGCGGGCAAGTTGACTGGCGATCCGGATCTGGGCGATCAGGGCACGTTTGACGAAGCCAAGGGTGCGGTGAAGGACGCAGCTGGCCAAGCCGCCCACGCAGTCGAAGACACAATCAACAGCTTAAAGAGTTAAGGTCCTCCGCGGCGGGAGTGGCAGTCAGCAGGGAGGTCTCCACTGGCTGCCGAGTGCGCCCTCTGGGGAGCCGGTCTGAAAGCGAGGAGCGACCTGGCAAAGAAAAAGTCAGAGCGACTTGGCGAAGATCAGGTCGGAGCAGGTCTGGCTTCCCACCTGGAACGTGCGCGTTCCTGCCTCGACGAACCCGTTGCGGCGGTAGAACGCGATCGCCTGCATGTTCCCCGCATGCGTTCCAAGCAGGAGCCTGGTGCGCCCCATTGCCAGCGCGTCGGCGAAAGCAGCCTCGATTAAGGCCTGCCCTGCGCGAAGGCCGGGAACGGGCTTCAGCTCGCCGTGGCTGCCGTTTGCCGCCAGCACGGGCGTCCCTCCGCTGCGGAAGCGGGAGAACAGGTAAACCCGTTTCAGCTCGATGTCGCTCGGCTCAACCGCAAAGGTGGGCAGATCGGGTGCCGTCAGCATGGCATAGCCCACGGGAGCTCCGCCCTTGACTACCGCGAGGGTGATGCGGGTGTCAGGCTGCGCCAGGTACCCCGCGTACGCCGCGGGGGTGTGGTTTTGGGCGGCGTGGGCGACGATGTCGTCCCCCGGCAGCATCCACGTGAACGCCTCCAGAAAAGTCGCCGCTCCCACAAGCGCCAGCAGCGGCGCGTCCTCGATCGTGGCGCGACGCAGCAACACAGCCTCCGCCAGCTTCGGCGTCGAGATCTCCGCAACGGACGTGCTCGTGGCACTTCCGGCAGTGGGAAAAGGGGTCATAGAGCCCTTTCAGGATACCCGCTGCCCCCAGCATCGGCTCGCCGGCACCACCCGGGGCATAAGATTTCCTGAGAAGAGAATGCCCCATGAACGAAGACCGTGCATTGTCTGCCCTGGGTCCCTCAGTGCAGGCCTACCCCGTGAAAAGCCTGCGTGAGCAGGTAGTTGCGCTCGAAGCGGCGTTGTCCGTATGCCTTGCGGACCCGGGCCAAAGGCCGGTGCACCGTCTGCGGACGGCGACCCGCCGCGTGGAAGCGCAGCTGCTGTTGCTGGCACGGATGCCGGCCCTGCCGGAACACCGCAAAGAGGCCACGGCTCTGCTGCGCGCGCTGCGCAAGCTGCGTCGGGCTGGCGGCAAGGTGCGCGACCTCGACGTGCATCGCGCTCTGCTCGAGGAGTTTGCCGCGGCGCACCAGCCCGCGCCGGCGGAGGAGAGAGAGGACGGCGTTCCGGCAGCTACGCCCACGTTGACGCCCGAGGAGATGCAGGCAGAGCCGGCAGCGGCTGATCCGTTGCACGCGGCGGCGCTTGAACTGCGAGAGCACCTGAAGGCGAAGCGTGCCGAGGCTGCCGACGAGCTGTCGGCGATGCTGAAGGAGAGGCAGACCAAGGCGGCCCTTGCCGCGGAAGCCATGCTCGCGGTGCTGGAGCCGGCGGCGGAAATGGCGATGCCGGCCGAGGATCTGCTGCGGAATGCCACAGCGCTCCTGGCCCGCGATGGCCTGCTCGCGCGCGGCAAGATCGGCCGGCTCTCCGCCGACGAGCTGCACACGGTGCGCAAGGCGGCCAAAGCCGCTCGCTACCTCGCCGAAACGGTGCCCGAGGACGAAGCGCTCGCTGCCGCCGCGGCAAAGTTCGAGGCTCTGCAGGAGGCGGGAGGCCAATGGCACGACGCACTGGAGATCAACCGGGAGGCTCGCCGGTTCTTCGGCAAGGACCACGCACTTACCCGGTTCTACAAGGGTGACCGCGACACCAGGCTTGCCGCCTTTCGCGAGGCCCTGGAAGCGCAGACGGAGGCCGCACAGCCCGCCAAAGCTCTAAAGAAACGTGCGGCAAAAAAGGCTGCTGGCAGTTCGGAATTGTCCCTTCCAAAACGAAGAGAGCGCAGGTAGTCCCCAACGGACAGCCGACAACTGACAACGCACCTCTGGCAACGTCACGCCGTGCGACGTCAACCCACTACACTGGCTCGATGCGCGATCTCCCGAACCTGGACCTGCTTCGGGCCTGCGCTGTGCTGTCGGTGATTGCGGAACATCTTCTGCTCGCCTACCGCGTGGAGACGATCGGCCCGTGGCAGGTGCGCTGGATCGGGATCGTCGGCGTCTGCCTCTTCTTTATTCACACATCGCTTGTGCTGATGTGGTCGCTGGAGCGCAAGCCGCACACGCTCGACTTCTACACCCGGCGCGCGTTCAGGATTTACCCATTAGCCATCGTCGCGATTCTTGCGGCGGTGCTGCTGCATGCGCCCGTCGCCGGCTCGCCGGGTAACTACTTTCACTTTGAGCCGCCGCACTCGGCCAGGGCGTTGGCGTCCAGTCTGCTGTTGGCTTCCAACCTGTTCAATGGCTACCAGCCCATCAGCGTGCTTTGGAGCCTGCCGTATGAGGTGCAGATGTACCTCTGTCTGCCCATGCTGTTCTTCTTTCTGCAGCGCAACCTGAGCCTTTGGCCGTTGCTGCTGTTGTGGGGCCTGGATGTCGCCTTATGCCGCCCGTTATTTCGCGGCGTGGCGCACAACTTCTTTCTTGTCGTGCCGTATTTTCTGCCGGGTGCGATGGCGTACGTTGGCTTTTCGCGGCATCGCGCGCGGCTGCCGGCGTTCTTGTTTCCGTTGCTGCTGCTGGCGTTGTGGGCGGTATTTCTGGTGCGTCCGGGCTGGCGCCAGGCGGACTGGCTGTGCCTGGCGGCGGGGCTCAGTCTGCCGCTGTTTCACCAGATCCGCCTCGCATGGCTGAAGCGCACCAGTCACGAGCTGGCGAAATACTCCTACGGCCTCTACCTCGCCCATCCCTTTGCCATTGTGCTGGGCGTGTACCTGCTCCCGCACCAGTCGCTGGCAGTGCAGCTGACAGTGACGCTGGGCAGCCTCGTTGTTTTGAGCGTGGGCGGGTACCACCTGCTGGAGCGGCCCATGATGCGCCTGGGCAGCCGGTTGGCGCAGAAGGCGGAGCTGCGCTTTGAGCAGCGGCAGTTCGCGACGCTGCGGATCCCTGAAGCGGAGATCCGGTGACCACCCCGGACGCGCTGCCGCCAACAGCGAACACCTCACAAACCCGGCCGGAGAATCGGTTGTTTTTCCCTGCGCTGGACGGCCTGCGCGCGGTGGCGTTCCTGCTGGTCTTCGGTCAGCACTACCTCTCCCTGGCCTGGGGGTGGACGGGCGTCAACATCTTCTTTGTGCTCTCCGGCTTTCTGATCACCGGCATCCTGTTTGACACGCGGAACGATCGGCATCGCGCCCGCAACTTCTACCTGCGGCGCACCCTGCGCATCTTCCCGCTGTACTACGGCCTCTTCCTCGTGTTGCTGCTCCTGGAGCCGCTGGTGCACTGGCAGTGGAACCGTTATTGGTTGCTATGGCCGCTGTACCTTGGCAACTTCCTGCGCTTTCTTTCGCCTCTCGCCCTGGTGCTCCGGTCGCCGCTGGAGCTTGCCGCGGATGGGCATTTAAGCAGCACACTGTTTCCCCGCAGCGAGCTCTATCTTGGCCACCTGTGGTCTCTCTGCGTGGAGGAGCAGTTCTATCTCCTGTGGCCGTGGGTGGTTTTCTTCGTGCGCGATCGCCGCAGGCTGATCTGGATCTGTACCGCAGCCGTGGTTGCCGGGCCACTTCTGCGGCTGGCGATGCAGGCGTACGCGCCCGGATGGATGGTGTCGGACGAACTGCTGTATCGCGCCACACCCGCGCAGTTCGATGCACTGCTGCTCGGCGGGCTGGTGGCGCTGCTGTGGCGCGGGCGGGAGCAGGCATGGCTCCTCGCAACAGCCCGCTGGGTGGCCCTCGGGTGTGCTCTGCTTGGCGGCGCCTATCTGCTCTTCGACGTGCGCCAATGGCAGATCATGCCGTCGCAATACCCGCCCTGGAGCTTTACTGGCGGCCTGCTGTTCGTCAACCTGTTCAGCGCCGCGGTAATCGTCTGTGTATTGCAGCCAACGGGCTGGTTGTACCGCTGTCTGCGCGTGCCGGTGCTGCGCTGGGTCGGTCGCTTGAGCTACGGCGCGTACGTCTTCCACGATCTGCTGCATGGGCTCTTTGTGCACATCGCCGTGCATGCGGGCGGTCCACGGGTCGCGAACAATCTTCTTCTCCGCAGTGAGGCTTCCGCGGCGTTGGCGCTTCCGGCAACGCTGCTTCTCGCCTGGCTCAGCTTCCGCTTCTATGAAAGCCCGTTCCTGAACCTCAAGGATCGCTGGACTGCCCCCAAGTAGCTACTCAAGTATTCCCATGGCGGTTCGCACCTCGGGGAGTGCCTCGGCCAGGGTGTGCATCGCGATGGCGGGCAGACCGCGCCCGAGGCGCTCGCTGACCAGTCCTGATGCGAGCGGCCGTTTCGCGATCTGGCCGAGCTCTGACGTGGGCACAGCTTCGATCAGACTGCTGTCGAGCCCAAAGAACGACGCTACGCGAAGAGCCAGTTCCCCGCGGCTCATCAGCTCAGGCCCGGTCACATGCACAACGCCGAAAGCACCTGCCGCAATGAGCTGCAGCGTAGCTTTCGCCAGGTCTCGGTTGTAGGTGGGCGTTGAGATCTGATCGGATGGAACCCGTATCCGCTGACCCGCAGCCAGCTGGCGAAGCAGCGTGCCAAGGAAGTTCTTGCCGGCCGCATCGGTGCCGTAGACCCAACTGGTGCGGAGGATCAGAGCTTCGGGATGCAGGCGCAGAGTGGCACGTTCGCCCTGCAGCTTGCTCCGGCCGTACACGTTCAAGGGGTTCGGCTGCGCGCTTTCAAGGTAGGGCCCGGGATGTACAGGTGAGCCATCGAAGACATAGTCGCTCGAGAAAAAGGCGAACTTGATGCCATGCGCGCGAGCATAGGAGGCAACGGCCGAGGGCCCGTGCGCGTTGGCACGAACAGCAAGCCCCGGCTCAGTCTCGCAGCCGTCGACAAACGCCATGGCCCCCGCGAAGAGGATGCAATCGGGCTCGGTAGCATCAAGTACCCGTGCAACATCCCACGCGTTGCTGCAGTTCGCTGGATCGAAGGTGAGGTACTCCGGTCGCGGCATACGCGAACTGCAGATCACCTCAACATTGTCATCAGAGTTTAAAAGTGAGCGGGACAGTTCAACGCCAACCTGTCCCGACCCACCGACTATAAGAAATCGTTTCAATCAGCGAGCCTGTGGCAGAGAGCTACGCCGATGCGGCTGGGATGAAGCCGTCACAACCGGAGATCGGGGAGACCTTGAGGTGCAGTGCGGCATGGCGTGGGTGACCACAATCATCCAGCAGGGTCAGATCTGCCGATCGGCTCGTCAGGATGGTGACAAGTACCGGTGACTGCGTGTGACCCTCGCCGAAATGGCTGCAAAGTCCACATTGTCCATGATGGATATGTTCCAACGTACACCTCCCATGCATCGCTTATGCGGCACCTATACCAGCGAAAGCCCTGCTCTCACCATAGATACCCGTCCGGGCTTCCTCGTTGCCCGGAGAGTGCGTCCGTCCTCGGCAAATGGCCCAGCGTCGGCGATGGCCTGTATAAATCGCCACGGGCTGGTCTTTAGGGCGTCTAGCCGCGCAGGAACTTCGTCCGGGGTGCCGCAGTCGTGCGCTACGATGGGGTGGGCACAAGGAGCTCCATGGCGTCAGTCGATTTGAAGGAGATGCTCGCGGCCGCGGTCGCTGCAGCAGAGGACAGGAAGGCTGAGGATATCCGTATCCTCGCACTCGACCCGACCGAGAGCGGTTTGACCGATTACTTCCTCATCTGCACGGGCACCAACGACCGGCAGACGGTGGCGATCACGGATGCGATCGAGCTCAAGCTGAAGCATGAGTACGGGCAGTATCCAAACTCGGTCGAGGGCCGCAAGCAGGGCGAGTGGATCCTGATGGATTACGTGGACTTCATCGTTCACGTCTTTCTGCCGGAAAAACGAGCATTTTACGGCCTGGAGCGTCTGCGCAAGTCAGCAACGACCCTGAGCGTCGCCGACCTGAACGCGGAGATCAAAGCGGCAATCAAAGCCAAGCGTCCAGCCTCGCCCGCAAAGAAGACAGCCGTTCCTGCGGACGCACCAACTTCTGCCAAAACGGCGACAAAGACAGCCGTTAAAACAGCAACCAAGACGGCAGCCACGCCGGCGGCAAAGACAACGGCGAAGCTTGCAGCCAAGATCGCGAACATTCCCGATGTCCCTAAGAAGACGGCCCGGAAATCTGCAAGCGCCGTGAGCGCCCCAGCGAAGAAGACGGCCAAAAGGGCAGCAGGGACGAACGCGCGCAAGAAGAGCGCGGCCGGGGAGTCCAAGAAGTCTGCCGCAAACTAGGGCCGCCCCGTCGTTCTGCGGCGACGCAAGCTTTTCACCATGCAATATCTGCTGGCCCACATCACGCCGCGGCGCGGGAAGCTGAAGTCCGGCCCAGCGCAGGAGCTCCTGGACGAGTACGTGAAGCGTGCGGGGCGCTTCGCTCCCGTAGAAGTCAAAGCTTTTGAAACTGAAGCGGCGCTGTTGGGGGCGGTGGCGAGTGGTGCGGCACGCACGTCGCCGGTCCTGATGCTGCTCGACTCCCGCGGCACGTCCCTGACCTCTGAGGCCTTTGCCGCGCAGCTGGGTCGACTTGGGGACGCCGGCACGCAGCGCCTTACGCTCGCGATCGGCCCGGCGGACGGCTGGGCGACCGTGTCACCGGCAACCCGAGGGCCGGGCGTCCAGTTTCTGTCGCTGGGGGCTATGACTCTGCCGCATGAGCTCGCGCTGGTTGTGTTGGCTGAGCAGGTGTATCGCGCGCTCACCATCCTTGCCGGACACCCGTACCACGGCGGCCACGCCTGAGCGGCGATTGAGCCTGCGGGTCGCAAGAG